>NZ_JBFUJD010000023.1:0-59934 GCF_056401555.1 Caulobacter sp. P4_E5 | reverse complement strand
GTCCAGGTTGGGGCCGAGGACCTGGCCTCGCGGGCCGGGCCGCAACCGGCGTCCGGCACGTCGRCCGCCGGCGCGACGGCGCGGGCGAGGCAGGCGCTGGACGCATCATGGGTGTAGCGCAGCCCGGTCTCCAGCTCGAATCCGCGCCCCATTCGGCGCGTGACGTCGACGAACGCCGCCTGGCTCTCGCCCCGCCGATACTGGAACTCCAGCCGCGCCGGCCGGATCGGCGTGACCGCCGCCCGGACCAGAACCCGCTGAACGCCGAGGGGAACGGTGGACATGTAGAACAGGCCCGCCTGCCAGGTCGTGGACTCCCGCTCCCCGTTGGCCCGAACCTCCTGGGTGAACTGCTCCAGCCCGATGCGGCGCTCGATGTCGTTCAGCGCCAGCATCGAGCCGTCGGCGTCCAGCGCGCTGTTCAGCACGGCGCGGCGATAGGAGGTCACCGAGCGGACCGACAGGGCCGCCCCTCGCCAGTCCAGGCGAAGAGACGCGCCGTCATTGTCGCGATCCGAGCGCGGCGCCAAGCCGACCCGAGTCTTACGCGGTCCCAGGTCCTTCTGCTGGGCCAGGGCGATATCGATGTCACATCCCGCTACGCCGCAATCATAGTAGGGCGCAGCCTCGGGGGTGCGGGCGTTGCCGCCGCCGGTCACCGCGGGCGGATTGGGATAGACGCCCGACAGTAGGGTGGCGCTGCCGGTCTCCCGCGCCCGGAAGGCGTCCAGGATCAGCAATGCCGAGAACGRCCCGGCCGGCGCGTAGGTCAAGGACAGGCGAACGGCCGCCTGATCGCGATCGTCGAGGTCGCCGCCGACGCCCAGATTCTCGACCAGGCCGTCGCGCTTCAGCCCATACAGCGCCAGCCGCGCCTGGAGCGGCGCACCGGCTTCGCCCAGATCCTGGGCCAGTTCGATCTCGCGCAGACGATGGGATCCCGCCGACAACCGGACATAGCCGCCCTGCCCCGGCTCGGTCGCGCGGATCAGCAGGGCGCCGCCGGTGGTGTTGCGCCCGAACAGCACGCCTTGCGGACCGCGCAGCACCTGGACCTCGGACAGGTCGAACGACGGCAGGACCGAGCCGCTGTTGGGCAGCGGGGCCTCGTTCAGATAGGTGATCACCGACAGGGCGGAGTCTCCGGCCGTCGCCCGGCGCTGGCCTCGGATCACCAGGGTCGGGGTCTCGGCCGACATCTGGCCGGCCGCCGTCAGCCCGACGGCCAGCGCGCGCAGGGCCAGGACGCCGTCGCCGCTCAACCGCTCCAGGTCGCGAGCCGAAACCGCCGCGACCGACGCGGGGACATCGATCAGCCGCTCGTCGCGGCGGCGCGCCTGGACGACGACCTCATCCAGCGAGAGCGGGTCGTCGACCATAGCCGTCGCCGCCGACGGCTTGGCCGTGGAGCGCGGCGCGCGCCGAGCGACGGCGTAGACGCCGGGCCCGATAAGCCGCGCTTCCAGGCCGCTGCCCCGCAGCAGCTGTCGCAGCGCCGCCTCGGGTTCGGCAGACCCCCGGCCGCCGGGCGAACGCAGCGCCGCGACGGCCTCGGGCGCGAACAGGACGTCGAGGCGCGTCTGCTCGGCATAGCGCCTCAGCGCCTGAGCCATGACGCCGGGCGGCACGTCGTACCGGCGCGGCGCGGCGACGGCGGGCGCGGCGACGGCGAAGACGAGCGCCCCCGCCAACGCGCCGGCGAGAAGGTCAGTCCGCGCTCGCACCAGAGCCCCGCCGCGGGGACAGGACGATAGCGCCGTCGGCCGCGCGACCAACGCTCAGGCCATGAACCGCCGCGATCGCACGGGCGAAGGTTTCGGGGTCGTCCCCGCCGTAGGACCCGCTGATCCGAAGCGTCCGCGCCGCGCCTTCCACGACGATGCGGCGACCACCCCGCCGATTGAGTTCCTCGACGGCGGTCTCCAGGGTCTCGCTCCGCAACGCCAGTCGCCCCTCGCGCCAGGCCGTCGTCGCGGCGACGTCAGTCGACGACACCCGTTCGCCCCCCGCCGCGTTGGCGATCAAGACCTGGCCGGGAGACAGATCCGTCGCCCGCCCTCCCCCAATGTCGCGGACCTGGACCCGCCCTTGCAGCAGCGCGACACGGAACGGCGCGCCCTTAGCGGCCATGTCGACCTCGAAGGCGGTGCCGACCGCCCGCACCACATGGTCGCCGCCGAACACCTCGAACGGTCTCCTGGCGTCGTGGGCGACGTCGAAGAAGGCGCGCCCACCGGTCAGGTCGATCCGTCGTTGGCCGCGGTTCAGCGCGACCCTGATCCGGGCCCCGCCGTCCAGGACGACGCGGGAACCATCCGCCAAGGTCACCGCCGTCCGATGTCCGGGCGCGGCGGCATAGGTCGCCTCGGTCGCCCCGCTCCGCCACCAGAGCCATCCGCCAGCGCCTAGGACGATCGCGACGCCCGCCAGGCCGGCGGCGAGGCGTCCGAAGGACGACCGGGCCTTGCGCGCCCGCCCGTGGCTCAACGCCCGCCGCGCCTGGGCCATCTCCCAGGCAAGATCGTCGTCGCCCGCCGCGGCGTCGACGATCTCGCCGACCTCGGCCATGTCGGCATAGGCGCGCGCGTGCTCGGGATCCGCCTCGAGCCAGGCGACCAGCGCTGCCTCGTCGCTGTCGCGCCAGTCGGGCCGCACCTTGCGGTCGTGCCAGGTCGCGGCCGCGTCATAGACGTCGACCGGGTCGTCGTCATTGGTGGGAATGTTGCTCGCGGACGTCATGGACGGCGAACCCGGCGGGTCAGATGGGCCATGGCCCGTCGAACGTCCTTTTCCACGGTGCTCACCGACATCGAGAGCGCATCGGCGATGTCCTGATGCCGCAAGCCGTCCACCCGGTAAAGCAAGAAGACGTGCCGCGTGCGCTCGGGCAGGTCGGCCAGGGCCTGGCGCACCTGGGCCAGGGTCTCGCGGTCAATCAGCAGCTGCTCGGGCGAATGGGGCTGGGCCGGCCGGCTGGCGTCCTCGACTTCATTCACCGACACCCGCCGCACCTGCTGACGCCGAGCGCGGTCGCGGATCAGATTGTTGGCCGCCTGGAACAGATAGGCCTCCAGCCGTTCGATGGCCTGGCCGGGCTCGCGCCGGGCGAAGCGGACGAACACCTCCTGAACCAGGTCGTCGACGTCGGCGACGCGGCCGATGCGCGAGATCACGAACCGGCGCAACACGCCCTCATGCCGACGAACAATCAGGTCGATATCGTCGACATGGACCTGACTAAGCGCTGACTGTCCTGACACCCCGACCTCCCGCCGCACGGCCCCGGCTAGTCCAACTCGCGCGCCGGACTTCGACCAAACACACCCCGGCGACGGCTTTGGCCAGCCATGCCCGATGTTTGAGCAACAAGCGCCCGCTTCTCAACCTCCTCTTCAAGCGGCCGGCCCAAAGCTCCGAAGGCTGAAAAAGTCGTAAGGGCGATCGTTCCTCGCCCGTCTTGCCCGTGCAGCCGCCCTTGGTCGGCTCGCAAGACAGAGGGGACCACACTTGAATCGTACAGCTTCCCGTAATTTCCGCGCCACCGCCCTGGCCACGAGCGCCMTGGCCTCCAGCATCTTGGCGGCTGCGATCGCCACGCCGGTCCTGGCTCAGGACAACGCCAACGCGATCGCGCTGGACGAGGTCGTGGTCACGGCCCTCAAGCGCCAGACCAACCTGCAGGACACGCCGCTCAGCATCTCGGCGGTGGGTGAAACCACGCTGAGCCGCCTGGGCGCGACGGGCATCAACGACTATTTCCGGCAGGTCCCCAATCTCAATCTGGACGGCAACACGCCGTCGAACCGCCGCCTGACCCTGCGCGGCGTGCGCAGCGCCGGCGAGGCGACCACCGGGCTCTATTACGACGAGACGCCGCTGACCGGTCCGACCGGCACAACCCAGGACGCCGGCTCGACCACGCCCGACATCAACCTCTTCGACGTCCAGCGCGTCGAGGTGCTGCGCGGTCCGCAAGGCACGCTGTACGGCTCGGGCTCGATGGGCGGCACCCTGCGGGTGATCTTCAACAAGGCCGACACCCACGCCTATGCCGGCGCCGTCGAAGGCCAGGCGACGACCACCAAGAACGGCGACGCCGGCTACTACGCCAAGGGCATGGTCAACGTGCCGCTGATCCAGGACAAGCTTGGGGCGCGCTTGGTGCTCTACCGCGAGGAGCGCGGCGGCTATGTCGACAGCGTCCCGCTGAAGAAGAACGACGTGAACGGTTCGGCCTCGAGCGGCGGCCGACTGATGCTGACCTTCACCCCGACCGAAGATCTGACGATCCGGGCCACGGCGGCGCAGCAGAAGGAGTCGATCGACGGCCAGTCGAGCTGGGCCGCGATCGCCGGCCGCTACAAGTCCGACCGCAGGACGATCGCGCCCAGCAACTCGAAGCTGGCGCTCTACAACGTCACCGCCGAGTGGGAGCTCCCGTTCGCGACGCTGACGGCGACGTCCTCCTACTACAAGTGGAAGATGTTGCGGAACAGCGACTGGACTAACAACATCGCCAACAACCGCGCCAGCGGCGCCGCTTGCGGCCGCTATTTCGGCCTGTCGGGAACAACCTGCACCAGCGCCCAGCTCTCCCAGTACACCGCCTGGGCGGACTCACGCGGGCCGGCCGTTTCCTGGCAGCCGATGACCCTGAAGACCTGGACCCACGAGGCGCGCCTCAGCGGCGATCTGTTCGAGGGCAAACTCGACTGGACCGGCGGCGTCTACTACGAGACGCGCAAGGATCACGTCGACAGCATCCAGACCCATGCCGACGCCGTCACCGGCGAGGCCGTCCGGCCGTTCGACCCGCTGGGCGCGCGCTATATCCACAATGACGTCAAGCAGACCGCCGTCTTCGGCGAGCTGGCCTACCATCTCACCGACGCCCTGACGGTGACCGGCGGCGCGCGGCGCTTCGACTACGACAAGACCGTGAGCGGCGCGGTGACGATCGGCAATGTGATCTCCAACTCGCCGGTCACGGCCTTCAGCCAGGTCGACGCCAGCGCCAAGGGCTGGGTCGAGCGCCTCAACGTTTCGTACGAGCTCGACAAGAACCTGATGGTCTACGCCCAGGCCTCGAAGGGCTACCGGCCCGGCGGCGCCAACAACATCCCCGGCCTGACCAGCGGCCTGGTGCCGTTCCAGCCTGACAGTCTTTGGAACTACGAGGCCGGCGTGAAGAGCGACTGGTTCGATCGCCGTCTGACGGTGAACCTGTCGGCCTACCAGATCGACTGGAGCAACATCCAGGTGCAGGCCCAGGCCAACGTCGGGGCCAACTTCTTCATTATCACCAACGCCGGCGCGGCCCGCATCCGCGGCCTGGAGCTGGAAACGACCGTGCGGCCGGTCACGGGCCTGACCTTTACCGGCGCCCTGGGTCTGTCGGACGCCAAACTGACCGAGGACCAGGTCAATTCGTCGGTGACGATGTCGGGCTCGACCGGCCTGCGGGGCGACCGCCTGCCGTTCGTGCCCAAGGTCAGCGGCTCGATCGGCGCCGACTATGTCTGGCCGATCGGCGACGGCCTCAGCGGCCTGATCCACCTGGACGCCAGCTACACCGGCAAGACCGCCTCGCAGTTCCGCCGGACCTACGTCTACTACGAGAAGATCCCGGCCTATTCGGTCGTGGGCGCGCGCGTGGGCGTCGAGGGCGACGGCTGGGGCGCCTTCGCCTTCGCCCAGAACCTGACCAACTCGGTCGGCCCGGTGTCGATCACCTCGGCCGCCGGCGCGCTCGACCAGGTCGTCAGCCTGACGCCGCGCGTGTTGGGCGTGATGGTCCGCCGCAGCTTCTGATCCCTTCAAGTTTCACACAGAGATCACGCAATGAAATCCCGCACGACCTCAGCCCTGGCGGCCCTCTTCTGCGCCGTCGCCCTTCCGGCCCTGGCCCAGACCAAGCCGCCCCCCGCGCCCGGCGAATTCGGCAATGTCCGCCCGCCGGCGCCCACCTCGCCCTTCGCCAAGCAAGCCAAGGCCCTGCTCGCCAGCAGGAGCTTCAAGGTCGCCAAGGACGCCCTGGCGGCCGGCTACGACCAGACCGTGGCCGACATCGTCACCCTGACCGAGATCCCCGCCCCGCCCTTCGGCGAGACCGAAAAGGGCAAAGCCTATCTGGCGCTGCTGGCCAAGGAGGGACTGACCGATCTGGAAACCGACGCGGCCGGCAACGTCATGGGCCTGCGCAAGGGTTCGGGCGGCGGCGGCCTGCTGGTCGTGGCCGCCCACCTCGACACGGTGTTCCCGGCCGGCACGAACGTGAAGGTCCGACGCGACGGAGACAAGCTCTACGCCCCTGGCATCGGCGACGACACGGTCGGTCTTGGCTCGATCCTAGCCATCCTGCGCGCCATCAACGCCGCCGGGATCCAGACCCAGAGCGACATCCTGTTCGTCGGCGACGTCGGCGAGGAAGGCCCCGGCGACCTGCGCGGCATGAAGGAGCTTTTCCTCAAGGGTCGCTATAAGGACAGGATCGACGCCTTCATCTCGCTCGAGCCCAGCGGTCCGACCGTCATCGTCAACGGCGGGGTCGGCTCCAAGCGCTACAAGACCACCTTCAAGGGTCCGGGCGGCCACAGCATGGGCGACTTCGGCACGGTCAATCCGGCCTTCGCCCTGGCCGACGCGGCCCGGCAATTTGGCCAGCTGAAGGTCCCGACCGATCCGCGCACGGTCTACAATATCGGCCTGCTAGAGGGCGGCACCTCGGTCAACTCGATCCCGTTCGCGGTCGCCATGACCGTCGACATGCGCTCGTCCGGCGCGGCCGAACTGAAGGCCGTCGAGGAAGCCTACCTCGCCATCCTGCCCAAGGCCGTCGCCGCCGAGAACGCGGCCCGGTCGACCAAGCGTGGCGAGATCAGCATCGACAACAAGATGGTCGGCGACCGGCCCGTGGGCGAAACCCCAGTCTCCAGCCCGTTCGTGCAGCGACTGGCCGCCGTGGGCGACGCCCTGGGCAAGCCCATGGGCTATGTGGCCGGCTCCACCGACGCCAACATCCCGATGAGTCTGGGCAAACCCGCCGTCACCCTGGGCGCGGGCTTCGTCACCTTCCGCGGCCACTCGTTGGAGGAAGGCATGGAGGTCAACAAGGCGCGGGACGTCGAGAGCATCGCCACGACCATGGCCCAGATTCTGATGGCCGCGACCCCGAAGTAGCGGCGATCAAGGCGGGTCCGATCGAGGCTCGGGTCCGCCTACACCTCGGCTGTGGTTGCCAAGCAAGCCGCGCGGGCCGTCACTCGGAATCTCCGCGCCGATCCCGGGCGACGACATGTCCGTCAGGCGGCCGGATGTTGAGATCGCTCCAGTTCGGCGACGTTTCGCATCTCGATAGAGGCCAGATGTCGTCAATCCGTCATCCAAGCCGACTAGTCCACGGCAGGATCGGTTCGCGTCGGCGAAACCGGAGATCCTCGCGCGCAGCATGCCACGCAAAATCGATTGTCGGACCGTGCTGCTCACGATCACGGCGACCGCGGCGGCGTCGCTCGCATCACAAGCCTATGCGCAGGTTCGCCGGGACTTGGGCCAGGCGCTGACCAAACTGGCGATTGAACGTGACGTACAGATCGTCTTTCAGCCTCGCCTCGTCAGTGGCCATGTCGCCGGTCCGGCGCCGCAGGGGGCCGATTTGGACCAGACGTTGGCGGCACTGGTCGCTGGCCAAGGTCTCGTTGTTCGAAAGCTTGGGCCCGGCCTTTATTCGCTGGAGTTGGCCACTGCGCGGCCGCTGGCCCCGCCAAGTCCGCCAAACGACGACGTGGCGTCGCTGGAATCGGTCGTCGTCACCGCGCCGTACGCGGCCAGCCTGGGCCGCGCCCTCGTGCTCAAGCGGCGGGCGGCCTACGGGATGGACGCCGTCAGCGCCGAAGACATCGCCCGGTTGCCCGCCGTCAACGCCGCCGAGGCGTTGCAACTGGCTCCCGGCGTCAGCCTGGAGCGGCATCGCGGGATCGGGCTCTATGTCAGCGTCCGGGGTTTGGGTCCGCAATTCCAGAACGTGCTGCTCAATGGCCGGTCGGTGGCGATGAACGACCTGGTCGAGAACGGCGGGTTTCGGGGTCGGCAGTTTCGCTTCGAGATGCTGCCGGCCGACGCCATCGAACGCATCGAAGTGGCCAAGACCACCACCGCCGACATGGACGAGGGCGCGCTGGGCGGCAACATCGACGTGCGCACGTTCAAACCGCTTGAGCAGTCGCGTCGCGCCGCCGTCTCGATCCGCGGCTCGGTCGGCCAGAGCGGCAAGGTCGATCCCGCCGCCTCCGGCGTCTGGAGCTGGATCAACGATAGCGGCAGCCTTGGCCTGCTGGTCGCGGGCGTGGCCGACCGCCGGCGGGTCCGCAACGACCGGCTCTACCAGACGGGTTGGAACCTCGACCGTTTCAAGTCGGTCCTGGGACCGGGGCTCTATACGCCCACCCGCACGCGACCGACCATCGAGTTGGAGGATCGCCGCCTGATGTCCGGCGACTTCGCGCTGCAATGGCGGCCGTCCGCGGCCTGGCGGACCGACTTGGATCTGCTGCTGACACGCCTCGACGCCCACTACGACGAGTTCGGCCTCGACATCTATCCAGACGACTTCACGGTTTCTCCGCCAAGCTTCGTTCCCGGAACCCAGGTGGTCTCGGGCGACACTGTGCAGGCCGGGACGATCGACAACGTCCGATGGATGGCCTCTCGCGAGACCAGTTTGAACCGGCACGACCTGGCCGCCTTCGGCGCGCACCAGCACTGGAGCCAAGGACCTTGGTCGGTCGAGGCCGACTACGCCTATTCGCGCGCTCGCAGCTATCATCCCGACGGCCAGGGCACGGTGCGAGCGCGGGTCGCGTTCTTCGCACCGCTGAGCTTCGACTTCGGCCGCGGCCGGGGCGCGGGCCCGACGCTGACGACGCCGATCGACTACGCCGATCCCCGCCAATTTGTCGGCCAAGCCTTCGATTACACTTGGAAGGATTCGCGCGACACCGACGAAGCGATCAAGCTCCACGCCTCACGAACCTTCGACGGCCCTTTGGGCAAGCTGAGCGCGGGTCTCGAGCGGCGACGGCGTGCGCGCGACTATCGCCGCCGGGACTGGATCCTGGACACCGTGGTCGGCGCCCCCCTGACCACGCTGGCCCCCCAATCCTATGGACTAACCCCGTTCTCGAACTTCTTGGCCGGCGCCAACGGCGATCTTCCACGCCGTTGGGTGGCGCCTGATGCGCGCGCTTTCTATGAGCGGCTCTTCACTGCCGCGATCGCCGCCCAGCCGCCGTCGACTTCAGACCTTCGCAATTCCTTCGTGGTCGAGGAGAAGATCCGCTCGGCCTACGTGCGCGCCGATTTCGCGGGCAAGTGGTTCGGACGCACCGTCGACGGCGACATGGGCGTGCGCTTTGCCCATACCGACCAAGTCTCCGCGGGCGTGCTGTCCAGCGGGGCCATCCCAATACCCGCCGAATGGCGCAAGTCCTATGGCGACTGGCTGCCCAGCGCCAACCTGCGCATGACCTTGCGCCCCGACCTGCTGCTGCGTCTGGGCGCGTCGCGAGTGGTCAACCGGCCCAACGTCGTCGACAACGCTCCGCGTATCACCTTGGCCCGCGACACACCCACGGCCAACGGCGGCAATCCCGACCTGGACCCGTTTCTCGCCACCCAACTGGATGTCTCGCTGGAATGGTACCTGGCGTCCGGCGGGGCCTTGACCGGCGCGGTGTTCGACCGTCGGCTGGACCACTACATCACCGCTCAAAACACCTACATCCAGGTTCCCGGACGCGGCGAGGTGCTGCTCTCGACCAACGTCAACGGCGGCGACGCGCGGATCCAGGGGTTCGAGGCCGCCTACAGCCAGACGTTCAAGTCGCTCCCCGCCCCGCTCGACGGCTTTGGCGTGCAGGGGTCGGTGACCCTTGTGCGCAGCAGGGCCAACTATTTCGCTGGCGATCGGGTCATCCGCAACGCCTTGCTGGGCCTGTCGCGCGCAAACTACAGCCTGCTGGCCTTCTACGAGCGCGGCCGCGCTTCCGTACGCCTGGGCTATGCTTGGCGCAGTCCCTACCTGACGACGATCGGCAGCTCGGTCACCGCACCCTCCCATACCGAGGCCTTCGGGACGCTGGACGGCGCGGCCTCATGGCGGATCGATCGCCGGGCGACGCTGACTCTGGAAGGCGTCAACCTGACCGACGCGCGCAAGTACGTCTACGGCGAGACCCGAGACCAGCCGATGGAGACCCATCACTGGGGCCGATACCTGTCCGCGAGGCTGAGATGGGCGTTCTGACCTTCCCCACGCCAATGACCGAGTTCGCCCTGGAGGCGCCCTCGTCAAGGACGGCCCAATCGCCGCTGGATGCGCCTCGCTTCGACGCGCTCGTCGCGCGCTATCGTCGTCCCCTCCTGAGCTTCTTTCAACGCCGCGCCGTCAGCCTCGAGGACGCCGAGGACCTGACCCAGGAGGTCTTCATGCGCTTATCGCGGCGGTTTTCTCGCCTGCACTGGGGTAATCCCGACGGCCTGATCTTCACGGTCGCCGCCAACGCCCTGGTCGACCACGAGCGCCATGAGCGGTCACGGCGTCGCGGCTACCACGTGGAGGTCGACCCAGCCCTCCCCGCCGAGGAACCCTCCGCCGAGGCGGCGCTCAGCGGGCGCGAGCGCCTACGAACCCTGGTCGCGGCCCTGAATACGCTCCACCCCAACGTCAAGGCCGTGTTCGTCCTCTGCCGTTTCGAAAACCTCAGCCAAGCCGAGACCGCCGCGCGCCTGGGACTGTCGGTAAGCGCGGTGGAAAAGCACATGATGACGGCCATGACGCGGCTGCGCCAGGCGATCGGATCCCAGCATGACGCCTAGCGACACCGCCACCCCAGCGCCTGGCCCCGATCCGCGCCAACTGCTCGCCGCCAGCCTGTCGCGACCGCTGACGGAGGCTGAGCAGCTCAGTCTCGACGCCTGGGCCGCCAGTTCGGCCGCCGCGCGCGAGGAAGTCGCCCAGACTCGCGAGATCTGGTTGGCCGCGGGCCTGGCCGACCAAGATCCGGTGATCCGCCGATTGCGACGGTCGGCGCGCCTGACCGCCCGTCTGGACCCGCCCGAGCGCCGGCGTAGCGCGGCGCTCGCCCGTCGCTGGCTAGTTGGAGGTCTTGGTCTGAGCGCCGCCGCTGTGGTCGCCGGCGTGATGCTCGTCGATCATCCTCGGACCGAGCGGTTCACGGCGCCCGACCATGCCGTCGCCCACCTGGCGCTGGCGGATGGCAGTCGCATCGCGCTCAGCCCTGGTGGCGTTCTGACAGCTCGGTTGTCGCGACATGCGCGTACTGTGGATCTCGCCAAGGGCGACGCCTTCTTTGAAGTCCGCCACGACGCGCGTCGTCCGTTCACAGTAGCCGCGTCCGGCCGGACGCTGACGGTGCTGGGCACCCGCTTCAACGTCGCCCAAGGGCGGCGAACGACCGTGTCGTTGGTGCAAGGTTCGCTGCGTGTCAGCGCGCCCGGCGCGGTCGACATCGTGCTTAAGCCGGGCGAGCGTTATGTGGCGACGAAGATGGGCGGCCAAGCGGAAATGGCCAATGTCGTAAGCGACGCGGCTTGGAAGGACGGGCGACTGGTGTTCGCCGACACCGGCCTGACCGAAGTGACCGAGCGTCTGTCGCGCGCGGCCGGCCGGCGCTTCGTTCTCGCCGATCCAGCGCTGGGCGCCCTGCGGCTTTCAGGATCGATGAAGGTCGACCGGATCCAAGACGTGCGGTCTGTGCTGGAGGCCAGCTTGCCGGTGGCCACGCGCCTCGCGGGCAATGGCGACGTCATCATTACGAGCGCCGGCGAAACTCGTCCTTAAGCGGACAAAACTTCCGACTTTTCAACAAGCTGTCGCAAATATTTCATCGGCTCGCGACTGAGGTTTGACCGACCAGCTTTCGTTCTTCCTCCCCGACCCGCCTCCCTGCGGGCAGCCAATCCATCGGGGGATAGATGATCCGCTCCAAATTCATGCCGGCGCGTTGTGCGGGCGCCGTGGCCGTTCTCGCCTTCGCCGCGCAAGGCGCCTGGCTGTCCCAGGCTCACGCCGCCGAGCCCACGACCGCCGCGGCCGCCGAGCCGGCCGCCGACGCCGTCGACGAGATCGTCGTCACCTCCTACGGCAAAAGCCTTCAGGCCGCCGCCGCCCTGAAGCGCTCGGCCGCCTATGGCCTGGACGCGATCAACGCCGAGGACATCGGCAAATTCCCGACCCGCAACGCGGCCGAGGCCCTGCAGCTGGTCACCGGCGTGACCATCGATCGCCAGCGCGGCGCGGGCCTCTATGTCAGCGTTCGAGGCCTGGGGCCGCAGTTTCAGTATACCGAGCTGAACGGCCGCTCGATCGCCGTCAACGACCTGATCGAGAACGGCGGCGCCAAGGGCCGTCAGTTCCGCTTCGAGGTGCTGCCCGCCGAGCTGATCTCGCAGATCGAGGTCGTCAAGACGCCAACCGCCGACATGGACGAAGGCGCCCTGGGCGGCAATATCAACATCAAGACCTTCAAGCCCTTCGATCTTGGCAAAAAGGCCGCCTTCTCGGTGCGCGAGACCTATAACGACGTCCGCAAGAAGGCCGATCCGTCGTTCTCGGGCCTGGGCAGCTGGACCAACGCCGACAACACGCTGGGCCTGCTGGCCTCGGGGATGTACGACGAGCGCCACGTCCGCAACGACCGCCTGTACCAGGTCGGCTGGAACCTCGATAAGTTCAAGTCGGTGGTGGGCAGCGGCCTCTACACGCCCTCGCGCACGCGCACGACGATCGAGACCGAACACCGCAAGCTCTATTCGGGCGCCCTTTCGGGCCAGTGGAAGCCGAACGGCGATTTCCAGACCGACGTCGATCTTCTGGTGACCCGGCTCGACGTCGACTACGACGAGTTCGGCCTCGACATCTATCCGGACGACGGCACCTTCGCTGCGCCGCAGTTCGTGGCCGGCAGCCAGAAGGTCGTCGGCGACACGATCGTGGCCGCGACGATCAACAATGTCCGCTGGATGGGTTCGCGCGAGACCAGCCTGAACCGTCACGACCTGACGATCTTCGGGATCAAGCAGGCGTGGACACCCGGCGCCTGGAGCTTCAACGCCGAGTACGGCTATTCGCGCGCCCGCAGCTACCACCCCGACGGCAAGGCCACGACGCGCAACCGCATCGCCTTCTTCGCGCCGCTGACCTACGATTTCTCGCGCGGCTACACGGCGATCCCGCAGCTGACCACGCCCGTCGACTACACCAACCCGGCCAACTATGTCGGCCAGGCCTTCGACTACACCTGGAAGGACTCGCGCGACACCGACGAGACCTTCCGCCTGGACGGCTCGCGCGTCTTCTCGGGCTGGTTCACCAAGCTGGCGTTCGGCGCCGAGCAGCACAACCTGAACCGGACCTACCTGCGCCGCGACTGGGTGCTCAACGACATCCTCAACGTGCCGCTGTCGACCCTGGGTTCCAGCTTCTACCAGCCCATGCCCTATTCCGGTTTCCTGTCGGACTTCTCGGGCAATACGCCGCGCACCTGGGTCAGCCCGACCCGCGACGCCTACTACAACCGCCTGTACACGCCGACCGTGGCGGCCCAGCCGTGGTCGGCGGCCGACCTGCGCAACTCGTTCATCGTCGACCAAAAGATCCACAGCGCCTATGTGCGCGGCGACTTCAAGTTCGACTTGGCCGGCCTGCCGGTCAGCGGCAACCTGGGTCTGCGCTACGCGAAGACCAAGCAACTGGCCAGCGGCACGCTGACCAGCGGCTCGACGCCGGTGCCCGTCGGCTATCTGAAGACCTATGACAACTGGCTGCCCAGCCTGAACGTCAAGGTCGAGCTGCGCGACGACCTGATCGCCCGCTTCGCCGCCTCGCGCGTCGTCAACCGTCCGAATGTCACCGACAGCGCCCCGCGCATCAGCGTCTCGCGTGACTCGCCGACGGCCTCGGGCGGCAATCCGGACCTGGATCCGTTCTTGGCCGACCAGTACGACGCCTCGCTGGAGTGGTACCCGGCCCCGACCACGGCCGTGACCGGCGCCGTCTTCGTCAAGAAGATGGACGACTACATCACCGCCCAGAACACCACGATCCAGGTGCCCGGCCGCGGCGACATCCTGCTGTCGGCCAGCGTCAATGGCGGCGACGCCGAGATCAAGGGCTTCGAGGCGGCTTACAACCAGTCGCTGTCGTTCTTGCCCGGGCCGTTCGACGGCTTCGGCGTACAGGCCTCGGTCACCCTGGTCGACAGCAAGGCGAACTACTTCGCCGGCAATCGTCAGATCAAGGACGACCTCGTGGGCCTTTCCAAGAAGAGCTACAATCTGGTCGGCTACTACGAGAAGGGTCCGATCAGCGCCCGCCTCGGCTGGTTCTGGCGCTCGCGCTACCTGACCTCGATCGGCAGCACCACGACGGCCCAGGCCTATGTCGACGCCTATGGCTCGCTCGACGGCTCGCTGTCCTACCAGCTGACGCCACAATACGCCCTGACGCTGGAAGGCTCGAACCTCACGGACGAGATCCGCTACGTCTACGGCAAGAGCAAGGACCAGCCCATGGAGATTTATCACTGGGGCCGCACGGCCTCACTGACCCTGCGCGGCAAGTTCTAGTCCGTCTTCCAGTCCCCTCGGGCGGCCGCGTGTCGGCCGCCCCACCTCACGGATCGGCGCGCCCCTCGGCGCGCGCCGATCCGCCTTTTTCCTTCCTGCGAGGTCCCGCCATGCGCCTGCGCGTCCTGCTGTCGTCGATCGCGCTACTGGCGCTGCTAAGCTCGCCCTTGGTCGCCCATGCGGCCGACGCGCCGAGGCTCAACGCCATGCGCGTGCTGGGCTCGCACAACAGCTACCGTCCCGAGCTGGACCCCGCCGCCTTGGCCCACCAGCGCCAAGTGATGGGCGAGCGCTCCACGGGCGTCGAGTACGGTCACCCGCCGATCGCGGCGCAGCTGAATCTGGGCGTGCGCCAGCTGGAGTTCGACCCCTATGCCGACAGCGCCGGCGGCCTCTACGCCGCGCCCTACGCCACCGACCCCGCCAAGCTGGCGATCATGAACCGGCCCGGCGCCAAGGTGCTGCACGCGCCGATCGTGGACGCTCGCACCCACTGCCTGACCCTGGCCGCCTGCTTCGACGAGGTCGCCGCCTGGTCGAAAGCCCATCCGGACCACGATCCAATCGTGATCTTCGTCAACACCAAGGAAGAGCCGTTCAACACCCCGGCCCTTCCCAACCCGCCCCTGTACACCGAGGCCGACCTGGCCAGCATCGACGCCGACGCCATCGCCACCTTCGGCCGGAGCGGCATCGTGGCGCCAGACGACGTGCGTGGCGCAGCCGCTACCCTGCGCGAAGCCGTGATCGCCGGCGACTGGCCGACCCTGGCGGCGGCCCGCGGCAAGGTGCTGCTGGTGCTCGATTCCAACCCGCGTATCGCCGAGCTCTACCGACAGGGCCATCCGTCCCTGAAGGGGCGTATGATGTTCGGCCTCTACGACGCGGTGGAGCCTGAGGCCGCGGTGTTCAATATCCAGGACCCCAAGGCCGAGGAGGCTGGCATCAAGGCTCTGGTCGCCCAGGGTTTCCTGGTCCGCACCCGCAGCGACGCCGACACCCGCGAGGCCCGCCAGCACGATCTCACCCGCCTGCAGGCGGCGCTGCGGTCCGGCGCGCAGGTCATCAGCAGCGACTACTATCCTGGCGCCCCGGACCCGTTGGGTCTGGGCTTCGTGGTGTCGCCGCCCTGGTTCAAACCGCAATCGCGGTAGAGGCGTCAGGCGACCACGATCTCGGCGTCGCTGAAGGCGTCTTGGAATTCGGCGCTTAGCGGCCCGTCGGTGACCAGGACATCGACATCCTTGATCGACGCCGTGTGAACCAGTCCAAGGCGACCGAACTTGCCATGGTCAGCCGCAAGGAGGACGCGACTGGCGGTCGAGTAGGCGATCCGGCTCATGATCGCCTCGCTGGGCGAATGGTCCATTAGGCCGTGCTCCAGGTTCACCGCCCCGACGGTCAGGATCGACAGGCTGGGCCGGAAGCCGGCGACGAAATCCTGGGCGTGCCGGTCGGAGAACGACTGGTAGGCCGCGTTCATCTCACCGCCTGCGAGGAACAGGGTGTGGCCCCGGTCCTTGCGGATCGCCTGGGCCACGGCCAGCGAGTTGGTGATGACCTTCAACTGGCGGTGCTCGGCCAAAGCCTTGGCCACGAAGCAGGAGGTCGAGCCGCTGTCGAGGAACAGGGTGTCGCCGTCCGAAACGAACTTGACCACCGCCTCGGCGATGCGGGTCTTGCCAGTCACGTTCTTCTGCATTCGAAGATCGAAGGGCCCCTCGATCTCCTGGGGCGGCAGGCGAACCGCGCCGTGCAGGCGCACGATGGTCCCGGCCTCCTCCATCACGCGCAGCTCGCGCCGGATCGTCTCCTCGGAGACCGACAGCGCCTTCGCGATATCGGCGATCGCGCGCGTCTGGTTGGGCTCGAGCAGGTTCAGGATGTCGCGCTGGCGATCGTAGCGTTTGAGCATTCTCTGTCCGTCTCTGTCGGCTCAACTCCGCGAGCCGCCGACGCGGGACACTATGGCCTGAGTCCCGCCGCATGAAGGGGTGTCCCCCGGCCGCGGGGGAAGGAACGCGGCCGGGGGACGCGCGCGCCTAGAAGGCGACGCGCAGCTGGATCCGCGCGTAGCGCGGGGTCTGGTAGTCGACGGGCTTGCGGAAATTGGGGTCGGCCACGCCGCTGCCGCCGATGTCGCCGAACTCGTGGTAGGCCGTCACCGCGTGCGAATTGAAAAGGTTGAAGACGTCCAGCCGCAGCGAGGCGTCGAACCGGTCGTCCGGCGTCGGCAGGGTCACCACGGCGCTGGCGTTGAACTGGGTGACCCAGTCGCCCTCGAACGCCGAGCCGCGCTCGACGACCTTGCCCTGGCAATAGAAGCCGTAGCCCTGGTAGCCGAAGGCGACGGGATCGACCGCGTTCGGCACGATGCCGATGCAGCTGTACTTGCGCGGCGACTGGACCAGGCCGTTGCCGCCCAGGGTCAGCCACTTGTTCACCGCGTAGCTGCCATAGGCCTTGAAGGTGTGGCGGCGATGGTTAGGCAGGTAACCGTCGGCGCCGTTCAGGAAGCCCGGCGAGTCGAAGTCGGCGGTGGTGTTGATCGCCAACTGGCCATTCTCCGAGCGCACGCCGCCCTCGTAGTTCCCCTTCAGGCTAGCCCAGGTATAGGAGCCCGACAGCGACCAGCGGTCGTCGAAGGCGCGGTCGAAGGTGAAGGTCAGGGCGTTGTAGTCGCGCTTGGGCTTGGGATAGGTCAGGTCCGCGGCCGACAGCGTGACCACCGGCTTGGAGCCATCCGGCAGGCTGTTCAGCCGGATCTTCACGTCCTCGCCCGGGTTGGCGATCACCCATTGGCGACCGCCGCCGAAGCTGGCTTGGCACTGGGCCGCGGTGAAGCCGGCCTTCACACAATAGGCGCGCGCCCCGGTGTCGATCGCCACGTCCTCGATGATGCTGTTCAGCTCGCGGTGGGTGAAATAGGCGCCCACCTTGATCAGGTCACCGAAGCGGCGCTCGTAGCCCAGCACGAACTCGTCGGCCGATTGGGGCTTGAGGTTGTGGGCGATAGACTCAACCGTTTCGGCCACCGCGCCCGAGGCCGAGACCAGGCAGTTGGACGTGCCGGTGTCCGGACAGGCCTGCATGCCCGCGACCGAGGTGACCGGCGCGCCCAGGCCCGGCGTGCCGTCGGGGGCGACCGAGGTCAGCAGGTTGTAGCGCGTGTAGGTGACCAGCGAGCCGGCGAACTTCAGCGACAGGTCGCTGGGCAGCGGCAGGTAGTAGCGGCCGAAGAAGCCGTAGAGCTTGGACTTGCCGTCGCCGAAAGGGTCGCCCGACACGGCGATGCGCGGCGCCCACTGATTGCCTGGATCGTAGAAGGTCGAGCCGTCGGCGCTGCGGTTGTCGAAGCGGTCGTTGCGGACGCCCAGCTCAAACTGCAGACGGTTGTCGAACAGCGACCACTGGTCCTGGGCGTAGAACGCCTGGTTGACCGTGCCGAACGAACCGCTGTTGCGATAGACGCGCGTGGTCACATAGTCCGTGCCCGACGGCAGGCCGGTCTGGTCCGTGCCGGTGGCGCGGAAGATCTTCAGGAAGCCCTGGCCGATCGTCTCGAACGTCTGGTTGGCCGTGTTCTCCTCGTGGTCGTAGCCGACCCGCAGGTGGTGGGCGCCCAGGAGGTTGAAGTTGAAGTCGGCGTCGGCGCGATAGAAGGTCCGCTTGTCGTCGTTGAACGACATCGCGTCGGTCACCTTGTTCACACCGATGTCGACCCCTGACGAATTGGTCCGGTAGTCGAGGACCCGCTCGTGGGCGGTGTCGAGCGGCAGCTGGCCGTCGCGGAACTTGTTGACACCATAGGCCGCCGACAGGGTGAACCAGGGCGTGAAGGTGCCAGTGTAGCGGGCGATGTAGTTCTCGCCGCCCGAGCGCTGGTTGGTCCCGCCGGTCTCGGCCCCGAGCGTCTTGGTGGCGCGAACGTAGTTCAGGCTGCGGTTGCGGACGTCCTTGGTCGAGTCGAAATAGGTGAACTCCAGGTGCTGCTTGCTGGTCAGCCAGCCGTCCAGCTTGCCGCCCCAGAACGGCGCGTCGTCGCTGACGCGGGTGGCGTTGTCCTGGCTGGCCGAAGGCGTGAAGGTCTTCAGGCGGCGCTGGTTGTACAGGCCGTAGAAGAACAGGCGGTCCTTGATGATCGGCCCTCCCAGCTCGGCCACCCACTCCTCGCGGCTGGCGGTGGAGTCCTGGAAATTGTTGCGGAAACTGCTCGGCGCGCTGTCGCGCAGGTCGCCCGGTTCCCATGTGGCGGTCACGCCGCCGTGGAAGACATTGGTGCCCGACTTGGTGATGGCGTTGACGAAGCCGCCGGTCGAGCGGCCGAACTCGGCCGGATACCCGCCGGTCTTGACCTCGATCGACTTGTAGAAGTCGAACGGCACCTCGACGGGCAGCAGGCCCATGCGGAAGTTGGTGATGTTCAGGCCGTTCACAAAAAAGGCGTTCTCGATGAAGCTGGCGCCCGAGATCGAGATCTGGTTGGCGAAGGTCCCATTGGCTGATGACGAGCCCTGGACGACGCCGGGCGACATCAGCGCCACGTCGCGTAGCGAGCGTCCGACCGGCACGCGCTCGGCCAGCTCGCCGATCTCGATGGCCGCGCCGGTGGTGGTGATCTCGAAGTCCGGCGTGCGCATCCGGCCGGCCTTGACGACGACGGCCTCGACCGACCCGACCGGCGCCAGGGTGAACAGGTTCGAGCCGCCCGCGCGGCTGATCAGCACGCCGTTTTCCGCATAGGCGTCGAAGCCCTCTGCGGTCACCGAGACCGCATAGGCGCCGGGCGCCAGTTGCGGGATCACATAGGCGCCGCTGGCGTTGGTGACGGCCGAGCGCTTCACGCCCAGGGCTTCCGACGTGATCCGCACCACGGCGCCGGCGATCGGCTTACCGTCGGCCGACTGCACGCGGCCCGAGGCCTGGACATTGGTATAGTCCTCAGCCATCGCCGGCGTCGCCATCAAGGCGATCGCGGGAAGGCTCGCGCCGACCAGGGCCAGCGCCCGTAGCGCCATGACGCCGCGCCAGCGCCGACCGGCTGCAGATTGATCCCTCACGACCGTCTCTCCCAGAGAAATTGCGCCCAAGCGATCCGCCGCGCGCCGCCCTCGCGGTCGCCGCCCCTCGCCGCATCATCCCTAGCCACCGTTTGTGGATATCACGTGACATTTGTGGATTTAATGCGTGCGTCACGAGAAGTTCTTTTGCGTTATGTGGGCAAATTGACCACTAAACCCGCGAAACCCACACGGAAGTCCGTCAGCGACAGGCCCCCCTCGCCTTTTCGCCGGGCTTCATCAGGGTGTGTCAGACATCCGCCACACAAGCGTTGCGGACCTCATCGGACGAAGGGGCGCCAAGGTGACCAAGACTTCCCTGCCAATCGCCATGCTGGCGGCGATTACGTGCGGCTACGCCGGCGTGACGGTGGCGGCCCCGACGGGCCCGAACGCGCCCTATTTCGCCACCATCGACGTGCGCCGCGACGCTCGAAGCGACGACAAGATGATCGCGGGGCTCGTTTTCAACGACACCAACCGCAACGGCCGGCTGGACCCCCGCGAGCATGGCGTGCCGGACATCAAGGTCTCGAACGGTCGCGAGGTTGTGCTGACAGACCAGCGCGGCGGCTACAGCCTGCCGGTCCGCAGCGACATGTCGGTGTTCGTGGTCCAACCCAGCGGCTGGCGCGTGCCGACCGATGGGCGTTGGGTTCCCCAGTTCGCCTACGAGCACAAGCCGGCGGGCTCGCCTAAGGCGCTGCGCTATGGCGGCCTGCCGCCTACCGGTCCCCTGCCCTCGGCGATCAACTTTCCGATCATTCCCACAGAATCCGGTCAGCGCTTCGACTGCGCCGTGCTGGGCGACGTCCAGCCGGCGTCAAACATCGAGGTCGGCTATGTCCGTGACTCCCTGGTTCGCGAACTGCTGAACGCGCCGAAGAAGCCCGCCTGCCTGTTGGCCTTGGGCGACATCGTCAGCGACGACCTGCACCTGATCCCCCGCACCGCCGAGGTGATGGGCGCGATCGGCGCGCCGCAGTGGTGGGTGCAGGGCAACCACGACTATGACCATGACGCCGATCACGACATCGACAGCTCCGACACCTGGCGTCGCCTGTACGGTCCGAACAACTACGCGTTCGAGATGGGCCGGGCGGTGTTCATCGTCCTGGACAACGTCTCGTTCCCTTGTGGCGAGGATCCGCGCGAGGCGCGCGAGCGGCCGTTCTGCAAGCAGTATTGGAAGACCTATAACGGCCGCCTGCTGCCCGACCAGATGACCTTCATCGCCAACGTGCTGAAGGCGACCGATCCGACCAGGCTGGTGGTGTTCGCCGCCCACATCCCGTTCGTGGGCTTCGACAACAGCGAGTCCCAGCCGCACCAGACCGACAATCTCGGCGAGCTCTATGCTCTCGTGAAAGGCCGCCCTGCCCTATCGCTGACGGGCCATAGCCACACGCTAGAGAACCTGGCCCCAGGCGACTCGATGGCCGGCTGGAAGGACACGGTGGGCGTGACCACCATTCCCTTTAGGCATCTGGTGGCCGGCGCCGTCGCGGGCGATTGGTGGGGCGGCGACTACGACATCGACGGCACGCCGATGAGTCTGCAGGGCGACGGCTCGCCACGCGGCTATGTGGATTTCGCCGTGGACGGGACCGCCTACACGCTGGACTATCGCGGCAGCGGCCTGTCACGCGATCGCGCCATGTGGCTGTCGGTCAGCACCCCCGCCTTTCGCGACTGGGCCGACAAGATCTTCGCCTGGCGGGACGCGCCGGAGGACACCCGCGATCCGGTTCCGCCGCTCAGCGTCCAGGATCTGCCGGACGTGAAGCTGCTCTCGAAGGCCGACCTGGCGGGCCGGAGCTGGATCACCGCCGACATCTGGATGGGCGACAGCACGACCAAGGTCATGGTCTCGATCGACGGCGCAACGCCCACGCCAATGATCCGCACCCAAGATCTCAAGGGCGAAGGGATCCGCAGCGGGGCCGCCTATTCGGACCCGTTCGCGCTGCAGCGCCAGCTGACCATGGCTCGTACCGCGATCCAGAGCCGCTCCGGCGACGCCGAGGCCCAGGGCTATGTCCAGGGCCGCCAGAAACGACTCCCACCGATGCCGCCACAACCGCGTGGCTCGCGGGCCGATCATTCACCGCACATCTGGCGCTACGATCTGCCCGCCGGCCTGGCGGAGGGCCTGCACACGGCGCTGGTCACGGTCACGCGCGACCAGGGTGAGCCGGTCCGCGACACGCTGGTGTTCGAGGTCCGATCGGCGACCTTGAAGCGCACCTTCGACTTCGACCACTGGAACAGATTCAAGAACCAGTAGCCGCGCCGGGGCTATCGCGGGGCGACGGTCAAGTAGATCGGGTTGCCAATCAGCAGCAGCCGTCCAGCCGGGTCGCGTACATTGACTCGCACCCAGCTCGGCCGCTGCCCCATCTGGATCGAGAACCCACCGCTCGGCGACGTGTTCGGCATGATCTTCGCGCCATCCTGGATGACCTCAAGTCCGGCCGGATCCACGCCCGCGATGGTGGCGACAAAGTTGACGGCTTCTCCCGGCCTGACCGCCAGCCCGCCGCCCATCACCGTTTCGCCGCCGTCCGCCTTGGCCGTAAGGTCCAGCAACCGGTCGCGCGTGCCGTCCAGGTCGATGAACACCCGGCCGGCGCGGAGGCCCGCCAGGATCGCCTCGGTCGAGAGGCCCTGCGCGTAGATCACCGTCGCTGGTCGGCCGACGGCGGACGGCTTGTCGTGCGGGATGCCCGCGTCGTGGTTGTCGCTGCCGCCGATCGCGGTGATGCGGCGGTCCTGATTCAGCTGAGCCTCCCAGAAAGGAACGCCCGACAGGACGCCTTCGAAGCCGCCCAGCGCCTTCTCGTTGCCGCCGTTGGCCACTTCGATCGCCTGAACCGCGTCGTAGTCGGTATCCTTGACGGTCCAGCCGCAGCCCATGCACTGCTCGCCCGACGGCACGGTCGGGTGGTTGATCGAGAACACCCCCCCGGCCGCCTTCACCGCCTGCTGCAGGCTTCGCATGGTCGGCACGGTCTTGGAGCCCAGACGGAAGTCGATGAAGGCCGCGGGTCCGAAAACGTTGGCGTGACCCTGGAAGGTGGTGACCTCGCGGCCGGTCATCAGCAGCAGGCCGGGGAACGCAGGTTGCAACTCGGCCAGGGCCTCGGCCTGACTTGTGGTGTTGTGGTCGGTGACGGCGATGAAGTCGAGACCGGCCGCTTGAGCGGCCAGCACCGTGCGATAGACCGGGCACGGCGCGCGCGGCGCCTCGCCCGTCGTGCAGCCGCCGTCGCTGTGGGCGGTGTGCATGTGCAGGTCGCCGCGATACCAATCTGGCGTGGTCGCCTTGGGCAAGGTCGCGGGGAGCGGCATGGGCGTCTTCTCGAACCAGACCCTGGCCTCGTAGGTCGCCTTGGAGTTCGGGCGCGCGTTCGGCACACCCAGCAGCAGGGTCCACGTCCCCGCCGGCAGAGGTCCCGGCAGATAGCTGGCCGTCGCCGCCTCAGCCGAGACGAAGAAACCCCTCTTGTTGCCGCCGCTCCAGCCGCGGAAGCGGACCGGGTCCAGCAGGCCCAGATCGACGACCGTGCGGTTCTCGCGGCCGGTGTAGTCGAATGCCACCGTAAGGCGCGTCACGCTGGCCGGGACGTCGAAGGTCACGGGCTTGTAGGTCTGATGATCGGCGCCGGTGATCTCGCCGGCCAAGACGAGGTCAGGCTTGCGGGTTTCTTGAGCCAAGGCCGGCGAAGCCAGCAACAAGAGGACGAGGGCCAGCCAGCGGATCATCGCAAGCTCCAAAAAAGAAGGGCGGCCGAGGCTGCGGCCGCCCGAGTTTCAGGGGAGGAAGTCGAGCGGCGCGCCTTAGAACTTGAAGAGAAGCGCCGCCTTGAAGGCGCGGCCAAACTCTGGCCGGCCGATGCCGTAGAGGGCGCCAGCCTCGGTGCTGATGATCTGGCCAGCGCGGGGATTGCCCTCGGTCAGACCGATCTCGTTGGTCAGGTTCGTGCCGTAGACATAGGCCGACAGCTGGTCGGTGACCTTGAACCGCATCGTGGCCCCCACCAGGGTGTAGGCCGACAGTTTCAACGTGTTGGCGGCGTCCGAGAAGCGGTCGCCATAGCGCTCGATGCTGCTCTCGATCCGCAGGCGACCGTCCAGCAGGTTGAAGCCGGGTGTCAGGCGGAAGGCCGTCTTCGGCACGCGGATCAGCTGGTTGCCCGTGAAGTCGCGCGTGCGGCTGGCCGTGGCGGCCGGCGGCTTGACCTGGCAGGTCGGGTCCGAGGCCGAGACGGTGCAGCTTTCCTCGAACTTATAGTCGCCGAACTCAGGATTCTGGATCGTGGCGCTGAAGCCGAGGTCGAACCAGCGCGTCGGGCGGTAGGCGCCCTCCAGTTCAAGGCCCAGCGTCTTGGTGTCGGTGATGCTGGTCTGATTGACGTAGGCGCCGGTCGTCGAGTTGAACACCAGACTGCCGAAGCCCAAGCTGTCATAGGCGGTGTGGAACACCGTGGCGTAGAGGTCCAGCTTGCCGGCGTTCAACTTGTAGCCGGCCTCCATCAGATCCATCGTCTGGACCCGGCCCGTCGAGTTGCTGGCGTTGGTGATGTAGTCGCCCAGCGATGGCAGCCTGAACGCCGAGGTGTAGCGCGCGAAGACGCCCATCCGCGGCGTGATCCGGTAGTCGGCGCCCACGGTCCATCCGGCGTGGTCGAACTTGCGCGACAGGCGGTCATAGACGCCCGAACCGGCCAGCACGGTGTCGTCGGCCGGGGTCGGCGAGAGGCCGAGATTGATCGTCGCCGTGCGTTCGCTGCGGCCGGTGAACTCGATCTTCTCCCAGCGAACGCCGGCGTCGATACGCAGGTTCGGCGTCACCTGCCACTCGTCGGTCAGGTAGAGGGCGGTGGTGTTGGACTTGCCGTCGCCGTTGGCGAACTCGGCGCCGTAGCGGCTGATGCCGTTCTCGGTCAGGCTGGACAGGACTTTGCCCGTCGCGTCGACAGCGACGAGGTCCAGGCGGCGGGCGTTCTCACGCACGTCCAGCAGGGCGTTGGCCGAGTAGCGGTTGAAGGCCTCTTCCACGTGAGCGTGGTAGAAGCCGACCGCAACGTCATGGGTCTGGCCGCCAAAGTCGAACTTGTGGACCAGCCGCGTGTCGCTGATCAGCTCGTCCAGCGGCACCGAGACGTAGCGCAGCGAGCCATCCAGCACGAGGCCGTTGCCATTCTGACCAGCGCCGGCCGTGTTGAACACCTCCGCCGGGTTCGTCGCGTAGCGCAGTTGCACGTCAGTCGCGCCCGGCGTGGCGGCCAGCAGGGCGGCGCGATACTGAGCGATGCGAGCCGCGCCAGTTACCGGCGTGTTGGGAAAGAGGCCGATGCGCTTGGACTCCGAGGTCCGGTAGCGCAGGGTCTCCGACAGCCGCCAGCCGTCGGCGATCTCGTACTTCAGGACGGCGGTAGCCTGGGTCAGCTTGACCTCGGTGCCGCGCGACAGGTCCCAATCGAACGGGCCCTTGGGGCCGCGCAGAGTCAGCCTGCTGGTCTCCGGCCCGGCCAAGGTTCCGGTCAGCGGATCGAAACCCGGGGCGGCGCTGGCCTTGCCCGAGGCGTCGAACTTCAGCGGCACGCCGGCGAACAGGATGACGTTGTCGTCCAGGTGCTTGATGTTGAAGTCGAAGCTGCCGCGCTCGAAGTCGCGGCCGATCGAGGCGCGGACCTGATAGCCCTTGTTAGCCGTGAAGCCAGGATCGCGGATGCCGTCGTCCTCGCGCCAGAAGCCGCCGACGCTGGCGCGCCAATCACCGATCGGGCCGCCGTAGTAGGCGTCGACGCGTTTCAGGCCATAGTCGCTGGCCTGGACCTTCACGATGCCTTCGCGGGTCTCGCCCTTGCGGGTGATGAAGTTGACCGTGCCGCCTGGGGCGTACGAGGCGAAGATCGAGGACGGGCCGCCGCGCACCACCTCGATGCGGTCGATGGTCTCGTCCAGGCGGAACGACTGGTCGGCGTTCAGATAGCCCAGGCCGCCGTCGTGCTGGATCGGCGCGCCGTCCTCCTGCAGGGCGATGGCCGAGAAGCCTTCCTGCGGGATGCCGCGGGCCCTGATGTTGGCGCTGGCCTCGCCGCCCGAAGCCTCGACCCAGAAGCCGGGCACCGACTTCAGCGCGTCGGCCACGCCCATCGGCGAGCGCAGACGCAGGGTCTCCTCATTCATGGTGGTGACGGCGTAGCTGGTCGCCAGGCGCGTGCGGGCGTCCGAGCCGGCGCGCGAGGTGACGATCAGCTCCTCGACCGTGTCGGACGCGTCAGCGCCGGCCGAGGCGGCGTCCAAAGGGCCGGCGCCCCGCTGGCGCAGGGTGATGACCTGAGCGGTCGCCGAGGCGATCTCCAGGTCGCTGCCGTCGATCAGCTTGCGGACCGCGTCCTCGCGGCCGAACGCGCCTTGCAGGCCCGCCGTGCGGTGCTTGGCGGCGACGTCGTAGGGAAAAAGGATCTGCACGCCGGCCTGGCGCGAAAAGGCGTTCAGCGCCTGGGCGGTGTCGCCGGCCGGAACGTTGAATGCCACCCGCGCGGCCGCCTGGGCCTGGGCGGTCGCCGGAACGACGGCGACCAGCGCCGTCGTGGCCAGAAGCAGGCAAATCGCCGCGCGCGGCGCCCCAAATCGCGCCCCAAACTTGGTCATCGTACTTCGCCCCGTTTGTCGTGCCGAAAATCGGCGTCTCGCTCGGCAAGACGGGAGGGGCGGTGAAAACCTCTATCGAGATTTAAGAAGAATTCGTGACGGATCGTCGGCGATGATCCGTAGACCGAAGGTCGTGCGCAGCGCGTCAAGGAAGGTTTCGGGATTGTCGGTCAGGAAGCGGCCGCCCAGGCGCAGGGCGCCGACCTTGGGATCTTCTATGACCAGCTTGCGGGTGAGGTAGCGATTGTACTCCTCGACCGCTTCGGCCAGGCGCTGACCTTCGAAGACGATCTCGCCGCGACGCCAGGCCTGGACGTTCTGGACCTCGGCCTCCGGCGCCGCCGCGACGGCGACGCCTGCCGGGCTGATCGCCAGAGCCTGACGGGCATCGGTGGCGGCCTCGACAGCGGCCTGGGCCTCGCCTGACGCGGTCTTGATCGCCACCCGGCCGGCCAGGACGATCAGATCCAGGCCCGCCGGCCGCAGGCGGGCGTTGAACTGGCCGGACGCCAGGCGCGCCAAGCCCTCCTGGGTGAACAGCTCGAACGGGCGCAGGGCGTCGTGGGCGATGGTCAGGGCCACCTCGCCGCGCTCCAGCCAAAGGCGACGCCGCTGCCGATCGAAGCGCCAAGCGACCTCGGTGTCGGTGTTCAGCTCGACCGAGCTGCCGTCGGGCAGAGCCAGAGTGCGGCGCTCGCCGATCCCCGTCACGGTGCGGGCGCGCAGCAGCTGGTCTCGACCCAGATAGGCTGCGCTCACGACACTCGCCGCCAGCGCCATGCCGCCGCCCAACCAGGCGCGGCGGGTCACGCCTGGCCGCACGCGTGGCTCGGCGTCGCGCAGGGCGTCCAATCGGCTCCAGGCGGCGGCCACTTCGGCGAAGGCGGCGGCGCGACGTGGATCGGCGGCCCGCCAGGCTTCGAAATCTTCTGGAACCGCGCGACCGGCGTCCAGGCGCGCCAGCCAATCCGAAGCCTGGGCGATCAGCGCGTCTCTGTCTTGATCGCCGGTTTTCGCCATGGACTCGCTTTACTTTCGATCTTTCGGCCTTCGCTGGCGGCCAGCGACTTGGTCAGCAGCATCAGCCCCTTGGCCAAATGCTTCTCGACCGTAGAGATGGACAAGCCCAGCCGAACCGCTATCTGCCCGGGCGAAAGGCCTTCCATTTTTCGTAAGGTGACCACGCGCCGACATTGTTCGGGCAGCCGGTCCACGGCGTCCAGCACGCGCAGCAGTTCCTCGCGAGCGCTGGCCACGGCGTGGGCGTCCGGCGCGGGATCGGGAAGGGCTTCCATCTCCAGCACCCCGATCTGGCGAATGCCGACAACCTTGGCCCGGCGAAATCGCTCGAAGGCCAGGTTGCGGATGACGGTCAGGACGAAGCGTTCGGGCGCCTCCAGTCGTCGCCAGTCCGGCACGCCTAGCACCTTGGCATAGGCCTCCTGGACCAAGTCCTCGGCGTCGGCCGGGTCGTTGGTCAACTTGCGGGCATAGGCGCGGAAGTTCGGCGCGAACGKCAGCACCGACTCGGCGAACCACTTGTCTATGTCACGTAGCCAGGCCATTGCGCCGCGCCCCGTCGGCGACGATCGCCGACTCTTTGCGAAGCTGGACTACCGACCGGACGTGTCAGTTTGGCGACGTTGAGGCGCGGCCTTCCAAATGTACCGTCAGGCCCGACTTGTCGTGACGGTAGCAGCGGAAGGTCCCTGAATCACTCCCACTCGATCATCAACAACCGCCCACCTCCGGGCGAAACTCATATGGACCGACTCCATGACCCAAGACATCGATAGGCATTGAAGGGAGCCTACCGGGTAGCGCCAATTGCCGCCGCTCGCGACGTTGGCGCGCCCGATCATATTGCTTGGTCAAGGTTTCCAAGACCCGATCGATGTCAGCGATGGTGGCCGACGCGGCCTTGATGAATGCCCTACCGGCCGCGGTTGCGGCGGCGATGGTAACCAGACCGCTCATAGGAAGCTCCAGCAACATCCTAAATCATAAGCTCAGCACGCCAGCCCGTGTTCCCGCTTCATCCCGCCGCACCAGTCAACATGATCGAGTTGAGACACAGGCAGAAAACGGAAGCATGTCGCCCACCGCGAAAGGTTCCGAGCGCATAGCCCAGGCTCCATCACTCGCGACCGACGCGCTGGACCTTTCTTGCGTCATCGCCACCGCGTCAGCGGAGGGTCCTTATCCCCGGTCAACTTCCCGGTAGGCGGCGACCAGGCGCTCCTCGCCGGGACGTCCGGCCAGGGAATTGCCATGCTCCATGCCGATCACCCCCCCATAGCGCCGGGACCTCAGCCACCGGACGATCGAGGTATAGTTGATTTCGCCGGTGGTCGGCTCCTTGCGGCCTGGATTGTCGCCGAACTGCACATAGGCGACCTCGCTCCAGCAGGCCTCCAGCGTCGGGATCAGATGCCCGAACTGAATTTGCGCATGATAGAGGTCGGCGAGGACCTTCACGGCCGGGCTGTTCACGGCGCGTGCGATCGCGAAACCCTGCGGGATCGTCTGCATGTAGACGTTGGGATGGTCGACGCGGGTGTTCAGCGGCTCCATCACCATAACTAAGCCCTGGGGGGCCACGATGTCGTTCGCTCGGCGCATAACGTCGATGATACGCGCCGTTTGGATATCCAGCGGCGTCTTGGGATCCAAGAACCCGGTGACCACCGTCATGCACTTGGCGTTCAGCCGCTTGGCCACGTCGACGGACGCACGGATGTCGGCCAGGAACGCGTCCCGCTCCGTGTCATCGGGGCCGCCGAGCACGGGCCGGAACTGAGCCCACTTGGGCATGCTGGCGACGAAGACCCCCATCGTCATGCCGCGTTGCTTGAGCGCCTGCGCCATTCGCTCCTGTTCTTCCACAGGACGGTCCCGCGCCTGGTTGTCCTCCCAGGCGGTGAACCCCTGGTCCGCCGCAAAGGCGATCTGCTCGATCAGTCCGCCGCGGCTGGCGAAGCTGCCCTCATGGGGTGCGAAGGCGAGCGAAAAGCGCGCCGCGTTCGACCCGCCGCCCTGGGCGGCAGCCAGCCCTGGCGCCAGGGAGGCGGCGGCGCCCGCCGCAAGCACGGTCCGACGACGAATGATCATTTCCGGCTCCCAAGTTGGGCGACGATCGCGCCGGCAAAAGCCATCACACGCCACCCGCTGATCGACAATAGACGCCCAGAGGCTTGGCTCTTCAGATCGCCAGCGGGAGCGACATGCGCCAGTTGCGGACCTTGGCTTACCTCCCAGGAAGCAGACATTCAGACGCGCCGAGCCACCAGCCTAAGCCGTCGCTGACGGCTCGCGACCAGCGGCGCCAAGGTCGATGCGCGAAGTGAGACGAGGCGGGGCTCCCGCCCCTTGCAGTACAAGGATAATATCCGTCTTCTTACTCTTCGAAGTGCGCTTGACGCCTTAGACCAGGGCGCGATTGGTCCTGTGCCTTGGGGGAAGATATGCATTCGCATCGACGCCAATGTCGCCTCTGGGCTTGCGCCGGTGTGCTACTAGTCGCGGCGGAGGCCGCTAACAGCGCCCACGCCGCGCCCGGCCTTGTCGATCTCCGCGCCGGCGCTCTGCAGGACGTTTTGGCCGAACTGGCCCGTGAGAACCGCGCGGACATCCTCTATTCGGCGGATCTAGTCAAAGGCCGACGAACGCCGTCCGTCAAGGGACGGCTCACCACCGAACAGGCGGTCGCGCTGCTGCTGAACGGGTCCGGCGTCGGCTACCGGATCACGCCCGACGGCGTCTTCGTGCTGTTCGAACGACCAAGCCGGGAGATCGCCGATCCCAGCGATGGCGCGATCTCGGAGGTGCTGGTCGTGGGCCGGCGCACCCAGAACGCCGACATCCGGCGCACCGAGAACGACATCCAGCCCTACAAGGTCGTGGGCCCTCGGGACCTGGCGGCGGCGGCGCAGGACAATGTCGATCAATACCTGCGCGAGCGCCTGCCGGCCAATGGCCAGGTGATCTCGCCCAGCCAGAACGTGAACTTCACGGGCGCGCCCAATTCGGCGGTCGACCTGCGCGGCGTCGGCTTGCAGCGGACCCTGGTTCTGGTCGACGGCCGCCGCCTGCCCAGCCTGCCGTCCCGCGTGGCCGGCCTGGAACAGAGCGACGTCAACGCCATCCCACTGGGCGCGATCGAGCGGATCGAGACCCTGACCGCCACGGCCGGCGGCATCCACGGCCCCACCGCCATCGGCGGGGTCGTCAATCTGGTGTTGAAGCGTGACTATCGCGGCGCCGACCTGACCGTGGTCTCGGGCCTGTCCAGCCGCGGCGATGCGGGCCGAGGACGAATTGAAGCGCGCGTGGGCTTCACCCCCGACCATGGGCGGACGGACATGATGCTGGCCGCGTCCTATTCGGCGGCGCAAAAGCTGACCGTCGGCCAGCGCGACTATGCCCGCCGGTCGCTCGACTGGCAGGCCCGGAACAGTCCGGCCGCCTTCCTGTTGCAGCAGAGACCCGTCAACGCGATCACCGTCCGCAGCAGCCTGGGCGAGCCCCTGCGGCTGGATGCGGCCTACGGCGGAACCGTCCTGGGCGGCAGCTACACGTTCCTGCCGATCGACTTCCGAGGGACTGAGCAGGAGAAGGCGGCTGTCCTGGTCGCCAACGCCGGCCGCCTGCCCACCGAACCGGCTGCCGGCTTGGCGGGCGACGATACCTCGCTGATCTCCGCGCCGAGGACCTACGCCATCCTGTTCAGCGTCCGTCGCCGGATCGGGGAGCGCGTCGAGGCTTTCGTCGACGGCTTCGATCTCCACGACGAAGCGCGCGCTCTGACGCCGAAAGCGCCGGGGTTCCGAAGCCTGACCCAGGCCAACGCAACCGGCAATCTGTTCGCCAACTCGGTCTATTTCTATTTCCCGTTGCCGGACCTGGTCGAACGGAAGTCGGTCACCGTCGATGTGCGGCGTCTCACCGGGGGTCTGATCGCGCCCCTGCCAGGGCGCTGGCAGGCGTCCGCTGACTATACGATCGGGCGATCGCAGCTGGAGATCCGGCGGGACGGCGGGATCCTGATCTCCACCATCGGCGTCCCTCTATGGGATGGTTTGGCCGGAGCGCGCGGCCAGGCCCCGGTCGTGCCGCTCGGCGACTATGCCAGCCTTCAGTCGGCGATGATGGCCTATACCCTTCCCAACACCAGCCATAGCCGCCAGACTACACAGTTCAGCAGCGGCGTCGTGCGCGCGGCAGGTCCCGTAATCGCCCTGCCAGGCGGCCCGCTCACGGCGACCGTGTTGGCCGAGGTCCGGCGGGAGCGGATGCCCGAGACCGAAATTCTGAGTCTCGCCGAAGGCGGCGCGACCAGGACCCGCACGCCCGACCGGGTGCAGCGCGTCAGCTCCGGCTATGTCGAGCTTCGCGCGCCGCTGTTGTCCCCAGAGTCCCGGCTCGCGCCCCTGCGCGGCCTGGAGCTACAGCTGGCCCTGCGTCGCGACGCAGTCGAGACGACGTTCCCGGACACGCTGCTGACCGGCGTCGCCACCTATGTTCGCACCAGCGTCCGCCATCAGGCCGACGTATTCACCTTCGGCGCCCGCGCCTTTCCGACCGGCTGGCTGATGCTGCGGGCCAGCGCGGCGACGGGCCAGTCGCCGCCGGACATGACGCATCTCCAGGAGATCACCATCCAGACCGCCAGTCCGCTGAATCCCGAAACGGACCCCAAGCGCGGCGGGCGGAAGCTCACAGCCGACGGTCCCTATCGATGGGGCCGCAGCGGATGGCATGACATCGGCCAGGAGAAGGGCCTGACCCAGTCGTTCGGCCTGGTGCTGAACCCCTCCGGCCGGAATGGACCGCGCCTGTCCGTCGACGCGTCCCGCGTCGAGATCCGCGACGAGATCGGGACGTCCGGCCTCAATCCGCAGCAGGTGATCGACGCCGAAGCCCGCTATCCTGGCCGCGTCGTCCGCGAGCCGCTGTCCGCCGCCGACGCGGCCCTGGGCTACACCGCCGGCCGGATCATCGTGCTCTACAGCGGACTGGCCAACCTCGGGCGAACGATCGCCGAGACGGTCGAGGCGCAACTGGACTGGACGCTCCCCCCCGTCCTGGGCGGCGAGACACGGGTCTACGGCGCCGCGACCTGGCAGCCGACCTTGCGGACCCGACGCCGGCCGGGCTTGCCATGGCTGGACCGTGTCGGCTTTCTCGACGGTCCCCTGCGATGGCGCGGCAATGCGGGCGTCCAGTGGGAACGCGGGCCGCTGCTGGCGGACCTGAACCTGCAGTATCAGGGGCGCTCGAGCCCGCGCTACTCGCCCTTCAGCAATGTCGTGGTCCAGAACGCGGCCTTCAACCAGGCGCGGACCTATATCCCGTCGCGGGCCTATCTGGATTTGGCGGCCCGCCGGCGGTTCAACGTCGCGGCCGGCCATGCCCTGCGGTCCCTGGACGTGCGCATCGCCGTGCAGAACCTGCTGGACACCACGCCGCCGATCGTCGCCGACGCCAACAACATGGGCTACGACTATCGCGGCGATCCGCGGCGGCGGCGTTTCGAGCTCAGCCTCTCCGGCCACTTCTAGGCGCGACGAGCCGGGTGAGGCTTCCTGAAAAACCTGCGTTCCCCCTGGTGAAGGCGTCCGACCGGATGCCCGGCCCTCCGGAGGACAGCAGGTGCTCAAGTTCATTCCCGTCGCCCTGGCGACCCTATTCCTTTCGACCGCGGTTCCCGTCTCCACGGCCATGGCGCAGGTCAAACCGTTCCCCGCCGGCTTCAAGACCCAGGAGATCTCCACCAACGGCGCGACGATCCACGTCCGGGTCGGCGGCAAAGGGCCGGCGGTCGTGCTGCTGCATGGCTATGGCGAGACGGGCGACATGTGGGAGCCGATGGCCGCCGATCTGGCCAAGGACCACACCGTTATCGTGCCCGATCTTCGCGGTCTGGGCCTGTCGTCCAAGCCCACGTCCGGCGGCTACGACAAGAAGACCCAAGGCGGCGACGTGGCGGGCGTGCTCGACGCCCTGAAGATTACCAAGGTCGATCTGGTCACCCACGACATCGGCAACATGGTCGGCTACGCCTTTGCCGCCGAGCATCACGACCGGGTGAACCGCTTCGTGCTGATCGACGCGCCGCTGCCCGGCGTCGGGCCTTGGGAGGAGATCCTCAAGAACCCGCTGCTGTGGCACTTCCGGTTCGGCGGCCCCGACATGGAGCGCCTGGTCGCCGGCCGCGAGCGCATCTATCTCGACCGTTTCTGGAACGAGTTCTCGGCCACCCCCGCCCGCTTCACCGAGGCCTCACGCCAGCACTATGCCAGGCTCTACGCCCTGCCCGGCGCCATGCATGGCGGCTTTTCGCAATTCGCCGCCTTCGACCAGGACGCCATCGACAACAAGGTCTTCGTGGCCGAGGGCAAGCTGACCATGCCGGTGCTGGCCCTGGGCGGCGAGAAGTCGTTCGGGCCGATGATGGCGACGGTGATGCGCTTCGCCGCCAACAACGTCACCGAAGGCGTGGTCCCCGATTCCGGCCACTGGATTATGGAAGAGAACCCCAAGGCCACCGTGGCGATGGTTCGCGCGTTCCTGGACGCCAAGCCATGAGCCGTCGCCTCGCCTCCGCCGGCGCCGCGCTCCTGCTAGTAGCCGTCGCGGGCGCCGCCTCCGCCCAAGAGCGTTTGCTGCGCCTGACCCCGTCGGACATCGAAGGCCTGGTCCAGGGCGGCGCCACGGCGGGAACATCCGGCGTAGCCGGTATCCGCACGACGATCCTCTATGGCGATCCGACCAAGGCTGGTCCCTACACGATCGCGTTGCGGGCGCCACCTAATGTCCGCATCGCCGCCCACAGCCATCGCGACGACCGCACCGCCGTGGTCGTCGCCGGCCTCTGGCGGTTCGGCTATGGCCGCAAGGCGGACGAGAGCCTCGTCAAGATCCTGCCGCCCGGCAGCTTCTACAGCGAGCCGGCCAGCGTCGCGCACTTCGCCATGGCCGGACCGGAAGGAGCGACGGTCTACATCTCCGGCCAAGGTCCCACCAGCACCGACTATGTCGAGGCGGCCGACGCGCCCAAGCCTTGACGCCCAATCCCTGTCCTCGACGATGCCGGGAGCAAGGCCGTCAAGCCTTGCTCCCGTTCCGTCGCCTCAGTGGCCGACCGCGCGCAGGACGATGTCGGCGAAGCCCTCGGCGGTCGCCTTGCGGTTCCAGTCGCGCTGCAGCTCGCAGGCCACCTGGATCCAGCTGACCGGCTTGCCGCCGGCCTGCGTGACGCGGTCGAGGCCGGCGCGGTGGGCCAGCTCCGAGGTGCCGCCCACCGCGTCCACGACCGCGAACACGTCGAACCCCTCGGCCAAGGCGTCCAGGGCCGGGAACGCCAGACAGACCTCGGTCCACAGCGCGACCACGATCAATTTGCGGCGGCCGGTGGCCTTCACGGCCGCCACGAAGTCCTCGTCCTCCCAGGCGTTGATCGCGGTGCGATCGATCGGCCGCGCGTCGGGCAGGACGTCGGTGATCGGCTTGATCGTGGGGGTGTTGAGGCCGGTGGCCACGTTCACCGTCGTGAGCACGACCGGCAGGCCGTAGAGCCTGGCGGTCTTGGCCAGGTTCGTGACATTGGCGATCAGCAGGCGCTTTTCCATCGTGACGATGGACGACACCTGGATCGGCTGGAAGTCGATGATCACCAGCGCGGCGTTCTGAGGCGTCAGCAGGTGATCGGCCAGCGGATCGCGGAGGGTCTGGGGCGATGTCATGTCGGGTCCTCGCTCATGGGTTTCGAGCAACGACGGATGTCAGCGAGAGGAGACCCCCCTGCCCCGCAGCGCTCTACTAGGGAGAACGCGGCCTTTCCAGAACTCCTCAACGGATACGGCGCCTAGCGCCGTGTCGAGACCAACTCGTAGGTTTCGCCGTTGCGGGCGATCATTCTCACCGGCAGGACCTGCGAGACCGAACGCCCGAACCGCTCGACGTCGCCGGTCTTGAAGACCCCGGTGATGCGCAAGGCCGCGACCTTGGGATCCCGGATGACGATCTGGGCTCGGGTGTAGCGGTTCAGCACGCCGACCGCCTCGGACAGCGGCTGGTCGCGAAATTCCACCACGCTCTGTTTCCACGTCAGGGCTGCGTCCAGATCGACCGGCGACACCTCGCCGGGGGTTCCCGGCCGGGCGGAGAAGGCTTGGCCGGGCGACAGCTTGATCGGCGGCGCGGACGGCTCCCCCGGGAGTGAACTCACCGACACGCTTCCCTCGGCCAGGACGACCCGCAAGGCCCCCGACGCCAGCCGCACGTCGAACTGAGTGCCCAGCGCGGTGACCACGCGCCCGGCCGCCCGCACGGCGAACGGACGGGTGCGGTCATGGGCGACGTCGAAGAAGGCGTGGCCTTTCAGCAGACGCACGTCGCGCCGGCCGCCAGCGAAGACGACGTCGAGGGCGCTGTCGGCGTCCAGGGTGACACGCGTCCCGTCCGGCAGGTCGACGATGGACTTCTGGCCTTCGCCCGTGAGGTAGTCCGCCCGTCCGACGGTGGCGAGCGACGACGCCGCGCCGGCCGCGACCTGGACCGGCTTGGCCGAACGGTCGAACCAACCCTGCCACGCGCCCGCGACCAGCGTCGCCGAAACCACCGCGACGGCGATCGAGGCCGCGATCAGCCAGGGCCGAAGAGGCCCGGCCTGGGGCTGGGGTCCGGCCCGCCTAGCCGCCCGGGCGAGGGCGGCGACCAGGTCGCTGTCGTCGGCGTCGTCGAAAACGTCCCACATTCGCTGGGCCTGGCGCCAGGCGTCACGGTTCTCCGCGCTCTCCTCCAGCCAGGCCGCGAGCCGCTCGCGGTGGGGCGACTGGTCGCGGTCGTCGCGGGCCAGCCATCGCGCGGCGGCCTGGGCCGGGGTCAGGGCGTCGCGGGTCATTGGGCGCCTCCCGCATGGGCCATCAGATGCTCGATGGCGCGGACCATATGCTTTTCGACCGCGCTGACCGACAGGCCAAGCTGCTTGGCGATGGCTTGGTGGCGAAGACCGTCGATCCGGCGAAGCAGGAAGATCGTCCGCGTGCGTTCGGGCATGGTCATCAGGGCGGCGGCGGCGGCATTCAGGGCCTGTTTGCCGGCATAGATGCGGGCGGGATCGAAATCCAGCTCGGCCTGAAGGTCGGGGTCCAGCGCCACATGCTCGTCGGCGCGCCTGACCGTGCGGCGGCGATGGCGGTCGGCCAGCACGCTGGCCGCGACTTGGAAGATGTAGGCGCTGGCGTGATCGGCATGGTCGGGCGTGCCACGCACCGTCAGGCGCAGAAAGACCTCCTGCACGAGATCCTCCACCTCGCCGGCGTTGCGGATCCGGCGGCGGAAATAGGCCGCCAGGGGGCCGCGCATCGCCGCGGCCTGCCGGGCGAACGCGTCCGCGCGCGCGGCGGCGTCGGCAGTGTCGCTCATGGGCCCCTCTCGCGCCATTCCCATCAGAGAGTTCGCCTTCTGTCCAACGACCAAAGCGGATCGGCTGTCGAGAAGGCAGAACGCAGGCCGGGAGGAAGTCCTCACATTTCGCGCTCGGCGCCGATGAGGAATTTCCACCGACCTGCGTTGGACCAGATGGAATGGCCCCAGCACGAGCTCCCTACCCTCTTCCTCTTTCAAGGATATCTTCCATGAACCAGAAAGTGTTCGCCTTGGCCCTGGCTCTCGGCCTGACGGCCTCACCGCCGCACACGGACAGACCAAGCCGACGGTTGTCCTCGTTCATGGCGCCTTCGCCGACAGCAGCAGTTGGAACGGCGTGGTCGCCGACCTGACCCGCGACGGCTACTCCGTCGTGGCCGTCGCCAATCCGCTGCGCGGCCTGGCAAGCGACGCGGCCGTCGTGCGGGCGGTGCTCGATTCGATCGCCGGCCCGGTGATCCTGGTCGGCCACTCCTACGGCGGCGCGGTGATCTCGGCCGCCAGCGACGGCGCTTCCAACGTCAAAGCGCTGGTCTATGTCGCCGCCTTTGCCCCCGAGGTCGGCGAGAGCATCTTCGAACTCTCGGGGAAATTCCAGGGCAGCACCCTGTCTGGCGCGTTGGACAAACCCGTCGATCTGCCAGGCGGCGCCCATGATCTCTACATCCAGCAGGATAAGTTCCCGGCCCAATTCGCCGCCGACGTTCCGTTGGCCAAGGCCAGACTGATGGCCGTGGCTCAACGTCCGCTCACCGATGTGGCCGGAATGGAAAAGGCGATCGCCACCGGCTGGAAGGTCATCCCCTCGTGGTGGGCCTATGGCGACGCCGACCGAAACATCCCGCCGGCCGCCATGCAGTGGATGGCCGAGCGCGCTCAAGCCAAGAAAGTGGCCATCGTTCCCGGCGCTTCGCATGTGGTCATGATTTCTCATCCCCACGAGGTCGCCAAGCTGATCGAAGCTGCGGCGCACTGACTCTTCGCGTCGCAAAACGCACGGGTGGAAGGTCACTAGCGGCGGATGCCTACCCGACTGGCGGCATACGCCAGGAGCGGAACTTCGCATCGTGCCGGTTTCTCGACCTTCAGCCGGTGAGCGCGATGGAATGATGGCGCCCACCCCGCCGTCTTCCGCGAAGTGACGGTCGGGCGAGGTGCGCGCGCTACTCAAGCGCTCGCGTCGAACACCAACTGCGTTCCCACATAGGGGCGGATCACCTTGGCGGGCATCAGCCGTGTCGCCTCGGCGATGAATACCTCGCCAGTGCAGTGCATCGGGATGATGTAGGTCGGGTCCATCTTGAGGAACTCCGCCGCCGTGCGCCGAGCCTCGTCCTCAGTGCGCGGGCGGACCAGGTGGAAGCCGCCGACCACGGCGTGAACCTTCTCGACGCCCGACAGCACCTGTGCCTGGCGAACAGCGTTGAGCACCCCCCGATGGCTGCAGCACGAGATCACCACCAGGCCAAGCTCCTTAACTACATAGCAGGTGGCCAATTCGTGCTCGCCGTCGTCGGGCGTCTGACCGTCGCGCTTGCCCACCGAGAGCTTGGCGGCATCGCAGCCCACACCCGCCCGCATCGCCGTAGGGATCGCGGCGCGCTCGAAGGACTTCAACGGAATGACACCTGTCGTGAAGGCCTGATCAGCGACCACTTCCGGAGTGGGGGCGATGCGCACGGCGAGCCCGGCCTTGGCCAGCTCGTCGCGGTCCAGCGCGCCCATGACCGGCGGCGGCGAGGCGATCATCGCCACCCGCTCGCAGAAGGTTTCCTCGCCGCCGACATAAAGCGGCAGGTGGCGGTCCTTGGCCGCCCGACCTGCGAACAGACCTCCGAAGCCGCCATAATGATCAAGGTGGCCATGACTCAGCACCGCCGCGTCGAACTGGTCGGGATCGATGCCGAGCAGGGTGAGGTTGTTGGTCAGAGTTTCCGGCGTGTAGCCGAAATCAACCAGCACGCGCCGGGTCTGGTCACCCAGTTGCGAAGTGCCCAGGATCGAAAGTCCGAACTCGGCCTTCAAGGCCTGGCGCGACATCCGGGGCCGACGGTCGCCGGTTTCGCGGTGAACTTCCAGGCCAGGCAAGGACAGGTTGGGCAGGAATGGACCGAAGGTCGCGTTGTCGATCAGCACCTGCAGCGTCAGCCTGTCCACGACGGGCGCCTTGAACCGCGGCTGGGCCTGAACAGGGACGATCACCCCGCCGTACAGGCTGGCCAATAGGCTGGCGACCAGCGCCCGACGATCGAGACGGAATTCAGACTTCGAAGTCATTTCGCGCCTCCGGACCTGGGTCCAGGCCGACGCAATCCTTTCACGACCTGCCCACGCCGACCAGCGCCCGATGAGTGCTTCGGTGGCCGAGCCGCGCCATGAGCGGAAATTGGCTGCGCTGCGGAAACCGGACATTCAGCGCGGTGTGACCTCGCCCCAATTTAATTCGAACGCCAGCACCAGATGCGTTCGATGGCTTGTCCCGTTTCAAGTGTCGCCGGTGACCTGCCGCGCGTCGTCAGCGAATACGGACCGTCCCGCAAGCAGCGGTGCGTAGCCAGCGAACCTCAGGGACACGAATTCGGTGAAGAGTCGCACGCGCTTGGTCTTGCGCGTCTCGCCCTGGGTGAGGATCCAGAGCGCGCCGTTGAGGCGTGGTTCGATGCCCGGCGCCCTCGCCAGCAAGGGATCTGCGTCGCCGACGAAGCACGGCAGTCTTGTCATCCCGATCCCTTGCCGCACCGCGGCGACCTGCGCATCGGCGTCCGGAGCCCTGAACGGCGTCCCGGCCGCGCGGACCTCGCCCGCGTTGGCCCAGTCGGGAACGCCACGATCGTTGATGACGATCGGCCGGATGGGCCCAGTCGCGCCCGCTCGCCACTTGGCCAGCAGATCGCGGGACAGGTAGGCCCCGCCGGCCAGCTGCGGTCCCATCAGGCCGTGGAGATTGAGCGGCAGAGTCTTACGGTCGACGACGAAGCGGATCGCCACGTCAGCCTCCCGGTTGGTCAGGTTCGCCACCTCGCCGGTCGATAGGATCTCGATCTCGATGTCCGGATGCAGGCGAGCGAACTCGGCCAGGTCCGGCATGAGAAGGTGGGTCGCCAGGAACGGCGGCAGCGTGACCCGCAGAAGTCCGCGAGCGCTCTGGTCCCGTCCGAAGACGCGCGTCTCCAGCTGATGAGACGACGCTTCCATCTGCTGAGCGAACTCGACGACTTCCTCGCCCGCCGCCGTCAGGCGGTAGCCCGACGGCCGCTTCTCGAAGACCTGCACCCCGAGCCGTTGCTCGAGCTGGGCGATGCGCCGGAGCACGGTCGCGTGGTTCACGCCGAGACGCTCGGCGGCGGCCCTGACCGAGCCGCCGCGCCCGACGGCGAGGAAGTAGCGAACATCGTCCCAGTCGACCTTTTGCATGGTGCAATCTTGCACCGTGATGCGCAGCCCGCAAAGGCTCCCACCGCCCACGTCACGGAGTTCGATCAGTCTTGCGGATCGTTTACGCACCACCGATGTGCGTTGTTCTGCACTGAATGTCCGGCGCCGTCAGACCTATTTCGGGGCTCTTGGATCGTCCTGGGGCGACCAAACGGAGCCTAGAAGGAGAAGGTCATGGGCAAGCTTGACGGTAAGGTGGCGGTCGTCACGGGTGGAACGAGCGGCATGGCGCTGGCCAGCGCCAAACGCTTCGTCGAGGAGGGCGCTTATGTGTTCATCACCGGCCGACGGCAGGAGGCGCTGGACGATGCGGTGAAGGCGATCGGCCGAAACGTAACGGGCGTGCGCGGCGACGCGGCCAATCTCGACGACCTCGACCGTCTGTTCGACACGGTCAAGCGCGAGAAGGGCAAGATCGACGTGCTCTACGCGAGCGCCGGCACGGGCGAAGCTGTCCTCCTTGGCGAGATCACCGAGCAGCACTTCGATACGACCTTCGGCCTGAACACGCGTGGCACGCTCTTCACGGTGCAGAAGGCCTTGCCGCTGTTCAACGACGGCGGGTCGATCTTCATGACCGGGTCGGTCGCCTCGATCAAAGGGTTCCCCGGCTACAGCGTGTATGCGGCCAGCAAGGCGGCCCTGCACGCCTTCGCACGCGGATGGCTTAACGAGCTGAAGAGCCGAAACATCCGGGTGAACGTGCTGCATCCGGGGCCGATCGCCACGCCGATGCAGGATCAGGTCCTGACCGAAGAGGCCAAGAAGATGTTCGAGTCCCTGATCCCAAGGGGAACGATGGGGCGCGCCGAGGAAATCGCGGCCGCCGCCCTGTTCCTGGCTTCGGACGATTCGAGCTTCGTGAACGGGGTGGAGCTGGCGGTCGACGGCGGCTTCTCGGCCATCTGAATTCGTGCCGGATCGCCCCGCGCGGCTGATCCCAACACCACAGGAGAACCATCATGAGCAACGCGATCATAGGCTTCGGCAAGATCGGCCAGGCCCTGGCCCACGCCTTCGCCCGCAGGGACATGGAGGTGGCCGTGGCTAGCCGGCACGCGCCCGAGGTCTTGGCGCCGCAGGCAAGGGCTATCGGCCCGACGGTCATCGCCAAGTCCCTGCAGGAAGCTCTCAAGGCCGACACGATATTCTTGGCTGTTCGTTCCGAGTCTCATCGAGATGTCGCCAGAGCTCTGCCGAGCTGGGAAGGCAAGACCCTCGTCGACGCGACGAACTCGCAGGCTCCGCTAGAAGAGATGGACGGCCTGCTGTCCTCCGCGTTCGTCGCCAAACTCTACACCGGCGCCAAGGTCGTGAAGGGATTCAACCACTTGGGCGCCACCGCCCTGGCGGCGGATCCAGTCGTCGTTGGCGGCCACCGCGTCGTCTTCCTCGCAAGCGACGACGAAGATGCGGTCGCGCCCGTGGCGGCCCTGGCCAAACAGCTCGGCTTCGCTCCCGTCAATTTGGGGCGGTTCGACGAGGGCGGCGCACTGGTTCACGCCCGCGGGTCCGTCTGGGGTCCGCTCATCTTCCAGAACATGTTCAAGACGGAGCAGTAGCGGACTCGCAGCTAATTGCGGGAGGGGCGTTTTTTCCGCAGCGAGCCGGCCGCCGAGGCCGAGCTTTGGCCTGCATCGACAGTACGGCAGCCAGGGCCGCCATGTTCCCAGGATAGGCCTTCGGGTTATCGGCCCGGCCCATTTTGCAGGATGGCGGCGACGGCTAGGACGATGTCGTCCGCGACACTCCATCGCCCCACGAATGGGTGACTTGCGAGAATGTCCGAAAGGCCCCCGCAAACGCTTCGAACCCCAAAGGTTCCCTCCCCGGCTTTCTCCTGCGTGAAGGTCATGGAAACGTCCAGGAACGAGAGGAATGTTCTCGTGAACGGGAAATACGCTTTGTAGAAGGCCTCCTTGGCGCTGAAGATGATTGTTGGCCAACAGGCTTCGCGGGCGATTGGCAGGGAAGCAAGCGCGATCCTTTCCCAGTCGTCGACAACAAGTCTGACGACGCCTTCTTCCAGCCGCGTGGCGCGTTCGAGATCCACGCCGACACCCAAGACACCGGACCGTTGGGCTGACACGGCGCAGCAGGCCAGATCACAATGAGATATGCTCCCGATGAATCCCGGCGGCCAGATCGGGACACGATCCCTGTCCGGGAGGAGAGGCGCCCGATCCTGTCCGAGCCTCTTCAAGGTGGCGTGGGCCGCCGCGCGGCCAGCGGCGAATTCACGGCGCCGGCTCGGCCTTGCGCGAAAAACAGCCGCCATCTCCTCCGGAAACAGTTCCGCGCCATACATCTCGGGAGTCGCCACTTGATACGCGACATCGATGCCTCGAAATGCCGCTGCCAGCCTCCTCTCCAGGGCGCAGCAGCGACCCAGTTCGGCGGACGCGCCAGCATGAGGTAGACCCGTCACTTCATCCTCCCAAGGCGCGTCCCGGCGCTGCCGCCTAGGCCCGGACACGTCCTCGCAACAGCGCCGCGCCGATGAGTGTGTGGAATTCGGCAGACTCGCTGGCGATCAGGAAATACATCACCGGCGTAATCGGTAGCCTCAATGCGACTGCCTCCGGAGGTCTCCACCCGGACGAGCAGGTAAGGTGTGTCGGCGGCAGGGAAGAGACTGAAACCGATTACTGGGACGAGCGGCCTCGTCCGGCCTGCTCATGGTCTTGGCCCCGGCCGCGCCAGGTCTTCGGCGTCCCGATGCAGAACATTCGCGCAACGTACGCTCAGTCGACTAGACAACAGAAGCTCTCTACCGCCGTTCGACAACAGGGTTCGGCAGACCGGATAGAATGTCGCGAATGAACCCCCAACCCAAAATCTTTCGCCACCCCCTTGACGTCCATAGGTTGTAGCAACATCAATCATCCTGCAAGGGAAAAGGGACGATGCGCCATCTGAAGATGTAATCAGTGTTCAGGTGAACAGCCGCCTCGCCTCGTGGATCTGCAATAGCCGGCCGCCCTTGCGGGCCGGGGGGGGCCCGCGATGTCGACAACAGGCGTCTTGTGCGGGCGAAAACTCGCCCTTTTTCTGGGAACCCTGCTGGCTCCCTTCGACGCGGCCATGGCCTCGCCGACTCCAGTGGGGGAGTGGCTGGTGGATAACGGATCGGCGCGGGTGGAGATCGCGCCCTGTCCGGGCGAGGCGCAGAAGCTCTGCGGTCGCATCACCTGGCTGAAATCGCCGAACGACGAGAGCGGCCGACCGCGGCGTGATGTCAAGAATCCCAATCCGGAGCTGCGTCAACGACGCGTGCTGGGCGTCCAGATGCTGAGCGGATTGACGCCCAGCGAGGATTGGTTGTGGAGCGGCGGCAAGATCTACGATCCGAAGAGCGGCAAGCTCTATGCCTCTAAGATGCGGCTAGGCGCCGACGGCGCGCTCAAGGTCGATGGCTGCGTGATCATGATCTGCCGTACGCAGACCCGGTCGCGAACGCGGTGGGTGGGCGCGTCGGGCCTGCCGCGTCCCGCCGAGCCCAACGGCTTGGCCGCAGATCGGCGGGAGGGCGCGCCATGAGCCTCGACTCCCTCATGTGGTCTTTTGCAATCGTCTTCATGCTCCACGAGTTCGAAGAAATCATCATGCTCAAGCCCTGGCTGGCCAGGAACGCGGCCGCACTCTCCAGGCGCTATCCGACCGTCGGGGCCAGGATCGTGAGACGCTATGGGGAACTGTCGACCCCGGCCATAGCCCTGGCGATCCTGGAGCAGTTCGTCATCCTGTCCCTCGTGATCCTGGCCAGCGTCGTATTTCACGCTCCAGGCCTCTGGGCCGGGGTCCTGACTGGCTATCTCCTGCACATCGTCGGCCATCTCGGCCAGGCGGCGGTCTACAGAGCCTATTGCCCGTTTCTGTTTACCAGCCTGCTCAGCGTTCCGTACGGCGCCTATTGCCTGCGCAGACTCTATGTCGAGGGCCTGATGTCTCCCGTGGAGCATCTGGGCTGGACAGCCATCGCCATCCCGCTGATCGCAGTCAACCTCCTGTTCGCCCTGCGATTGGCCGTGCTGTTCGAAGCTTGGCTAAGGCGCGCCATGGACTGGACCGCCGCCGACTAAGCCGGCGCATGTTTCGCGGGCCCCGCCTCCTCGCGCCCCACGCCGGCCGGCTTGCGCATCACACCCGCTGAGTACGCGAAATTTTTTATACAGTTTTATGTTGCATTTATGAAGATGTTAATCTTAAGCTTAAAGTTGTGAATATGAATTCACCCTCACAGGATTAATTTCCTGTGAGGGACGCGTTGTAACGACCAAGTAAAGAGAGAAATGCATTCTATATGAGGTAGGCATGCGTGACACGGATATTGCGATCCTGGGTCTCGCGGGGCGCTATCCCCGCTGCTCTTCACCCAAAGAACTCTTCGACGCCTTGGTGGAGGGCAAGGATCTCGCCACGGATGCGCCACTRTCCTCCGGCGGCCGGATCATGCGGCATTTCGCGATGGAGGCGGTGGATCGCTTCGATCACGGCTTCTTCGGCTACACGCCGTACGAAGCGATGGTCATGGACCCCCAGCACCGCGTGCTGCTGACGCAAGCCTACCGCGCCATCGAGGACGCAGGGTACGAGCGCTTTCCCGAAGGGCTCAGGGTCGGCGTCTTCGCTTCGTGCAGCTTCAGCACCTACCTGCTCAACAACATCCTGCGCAGCCGCTACTTCGACCCTGCTGAACTCAACTACAAGGTCCTGCTCGGCAACGACAAGGACACCCTGGCGACCAGGATTTCCTACAAGCTCAACCTCACCGGACCCGCGATCACCATCCAGTCGGCGTGCTCGAGCTCGTTGGTGGCCACCCATTTCGCCTGCCAGAGCCTGCTCTCTGGTGACTGCGATATCGCCATCGTGGGGGCCGCCTCGATCACGGTGCCGCAGGACGGTGGCTATGCCTACAAGGACGGAATGATCCTGGCGAAGGACGGCGTGTGCCGCCCGTTCGACCAGGACGCGACCGGAACCATCAAGGGCAACGGTTGTTCGGTAGTGGTCCTGCGGCGGGCGGCCGACGCGCTGGAGGCCAAGGACACCATCCGCGCCATCATCCGTGGCACGGCCGTGAACAACGACGGAAGCGACAAGATCGGCTTCACGGCGCCGGGGATCCGCGGCCAGAGCGCGGTGATCGAGGAAGCTCACGCCTTCGCTGGGATCGAGGGCGCGGACATCGACTACATCGAGACCCACGGTACGGGCACGCGGCTGGGCGACCAGATCGAACTGACCGCGCTCGCCCGCTCGATCCCCGAACAGGGGCGTAAGATCCCGCTCGGGGCCTTGAAGGCCAACCTTGGCCATCTTGACGTGGCCGCTGGCCTGACCTCCGTCATCAAGGCGGTCCTGATGCTGGAAAGCGGCATCGTGCCGCCGATCGGCAACTTGCGCCTAGCCAATGCCGGCGTGCCCGCCGCGACCGAACGGTTTTCCTTCCCCACCGAGGCCCACGCGGCCGACTTGCGCACCGTGGCCATCAGTGCGTTCGGGATCGGCGGCACCAACGCCCATGCCATCGTGCGCCGCCACGAGGCCGGCCCCGCTCCCGCCGATCCCCCGTCCCTCCCCTATTACCTTGTCCCGCTCAGCGTGGACGCGCCCGAGAGCTGGGACGCCTATAGGCGCGCCGTGCTCGCTAGCCTGGACGCCGGCGCGCCGTTGCTGGACTTGGCCGCCACGCTGGCGGCGCGCCGGCGGCGGCGGGCGCTTACGGCCTGTCTGCTGGTGCGGAACGCCGAAGACCTCGCCCTTCAGCTGGCCGCGCTCGAGACGCCGACCGGCAGCGCAGAGGCGGCGCCGGTCGAACTCACCTTGGCCGAGGCGGACGCGGTCAGCCGTCTGTGGCCGCTCCGCGCCAGCGCCGAGCTGTCGCAAGCGCCGTTCCCGGACCGTCTGGCCCGGCTCGGCGTACGCGAGCGGTTCGAGACGGTCGCGGCGCGGCCGGCCCCCCTCGTCACCCTCCAGATGTTGCTCGCCGGATTGGCCAAGCTCTATTGCGCTGGCGCGATCGATCTTTCGCCCCTCTATGAGTCCACGGGCTGGCGCCCGGTTCCCTTGCCCGCCTATCCGCTCCAGGAAGTCTCCCATTGGATCGAGCCAAAGGCGGAGCCAGCGGCTTCGGTTGGCGCCACGAGCGCGGCGGCGTCTTCGGTTGACGCCGAGCTTCCGGCCGAACCCGAACTCATCGAACGGATCCTCGATGTCTGGCAGGAATTCATCGGCGGCGAGCGTCCCGCGGCGGACACCTGCTTCGTCGATACCGGCGCGGACTCGTTCACCGCCATCGAAGTCATCGACCGGCTCAATGGCCTCTTTGGCTGCCAGATCGAGATCGACTCCAAGGTCGCGACCCTGACGGCGAGCGATCTGGCGCAGGAGATACTCGGCGTCTCGCGCGCGGCGACGCCCTGGATCACCTACGCTAAGCTGGGCTCACAGGATGCGCGGACGCTTTTCCTGGTGCATCCCGCCGGCGGCAGCACCTATGGCTACAGCCGCCTGGGGCGCCTGCTCCGGTCGGATATCAGCGTCTGCAGTCTCGACCTTCCGAAATCCTACCAGGGCTACGCGTCCATGACGGCCCTGGCCAGCGCCTATCGCCGCGCGATCTTGGAGCGGCATCAGGGCGGCCCCCTGCTGATCGGCGGTTACTCCTTCGGCGGCAATGTCGCCCATGAGATGGCCTGTCAGCTGCAGCGGGACGGTGTCGAGGTGGAGGCGGTGGTGATGTTCGATTCCCACCCGCCCGAAGTCTACAACACCTTCGCCGATAGTAATTTCGACTATGTCGGGGCTTTCCCCGCCATGATGGCCTCCTACTTCAAGCCGGCTCTGCTCGACGCGATGGAGCGCCAGCGGGTGGACACCCTGCCAGACGCGATCGCCGTGGCCCGCCGCGCGGGCGTGCTCGACACGCGCCTGACCGACGACGATCTCACCGCCTTTTTCCAGCGCTGGGTCTTCTCGCACGGATTGCTGAAGGCCCATGCGCCGAGCGACGTAGCCCGAACGAACCTGCTGCTGTTCGAGGCCTCGGAACCGGAGCCGCAGTCGCTGTTCGACCGGCTGCGGATGAACCGCACCGCCAAGCGCGCTTGGGCTCCTTACTTCACCGGCGTCCATACCTACCAGCCGGCGCCCGGCGATCACTTCACCATGTTCAGCAACGCCGAAAACCTCAAACGCCTCGCGCTCGCGTTCGACGAGCGGGTTCAGGCGGCAGGTTGGACGCCGCGGCCCGCCGTGGCCGCGCTGGCATTGAACTAGCCAATCACAGCAGGGGAATGGCAATGGCAGGGCAGCTTATTTCAGGACGGGCGGTCGCCGACGGAATCAATGCGCGCACCGCGGTCCGCATCGCGGCGTTGAAGGCGCAGTTCGGCGTTTCGCCGACGTTGGCCCTGATCACCACAGAGGAAGGGGGGCTGCTCAAGAGCTCCCAAGTCACGCTGCACCAGGAAGCCGCCGAGAGCCTTGGAATTTCGGTGCGGACCCAGATGCTGGACGCCCAGACGACGGAACAGGAGCTCATCGCCCGGATCGAGGCCCTCAACGCCGACCCGGAGGTCCACGGCATCCTGGTGCTGCTGCCGCTGCCGCGCACGATGCGACAGCACGTCGTGTTCGCCGCCATTCGACCGGACAAGGAACTGGAAGGCGTCACCTCGGACGAGGCGCTCGACGACCTGGGCGATGATCTCGCCGAGGGCCTGGTGGACCTGAGCGATGAGACCCGCAAGGTCAGCAGCACCCTCTCAGCGATCCGCGCGCTCCTGGAGCCGATCGGCTTTGATCCCATCCGGAGCCGCAATGTGTTCGTCGCCGGGGATCAGATCCGCGACAACTTGGTGGTGGCGCGGCTTCTGCAGATGGCCTGCCGCGCCAATGTCCAGGTGGCGGTCGCCTGGGCTGATGATCCCGCCGCACGCGCCATCACCCGGCAGGCCGAACTGGTGTTGGTTTCGGTGAACGCGCCCGAACTGGTCGACGACAGCTTTCTGTCTCCAGGCGCGGTGGTCATAGACTTCGCTCCGGTGCACGTGGGCGAACGCTACTCCAACAAGCGTGAGCGCCTGGTTCCCGTGCTGCGGAACGGCGTGGCGCTGGACGCGGCGTTGTCCCGCGCCGGACACGTCGCACCGGCCCTCGGGGGCGTGGGGCCGGTGATGATGGCCACCGTCCTGCGAAACCTCGCCGTCGTCTGCGCCCAGCAGGCGCAAGGCGACCAACCGGCCGCATTCCACGCGGCCGTCCTGGCCTGAACCGCGCGAACCGTCGGAGAAACGCCATGCGCTTTGCACTCACCACAGGTGAACGCGGCCTGACGCACCATCACAAGTTCCACCCTCAGGACGCGGGATACAATCTGAGCGGTCTGCTGCGGCTGACCGGACCTGTCGATGTCAATCGGCTCGCGCGCTGCATCGAACGCGTGGTCAACGCCGTCGACGCTTTCCGCAGCATCTTCGTCGATGACGGCGGCGAGACGTTCCGGGAGACGGATCCCAGCCGGATCACTCAGGTCGAGATCGTCACCCGCGGGCCGGCCGAGAGCGAGACGGCCTTCCTCGCCGAGGTCCAGGCGGAGGCGGCGCAGCTGCAACACGCGGCCCCGTCCCCCAGCGCCTGGCCGCTGTTCACCTGTCGCCTGTACGTCGCCCAGCCTGACTGCGTCTACATGCTGCATTCGGCGCCGCATCTGCTGGCGGACGGATACAGCGTCGCCATGTGCTACACGGCCGTAAGCACGCTCTACAACAGTCCGCGACCCGAGGATGTCGATCTTGGGGCGCTGATCTCGGACGCCGGTGCGGTGCGCGCGCGAACGCAGCGGGACGACCGCACGGACGCTCATTTCCGTCAGGCGCTCGAGGGCGTGGACAGTTTCGAGCTGCCCGGGCTTGCCCAGCCCCGGGACGATCGCGGCGGGATCACCGGCCGCGTGCTCGCCTTCGGGATCCCGCGCGAGCGGGTGGATCCCGAACTCGCCAGGCTGAAGGCGCCCGCGGCTCGGGCTTTCCTGACGGCCTACGCCGGGATGCTCAAGCGCCTCGTCCCGGCGGCCGAGACTCTCGTGGTGGGCTATGCGGTGCCAAACCGCCCGCCAGAACATCGCCGCTCCATTGGTTGTTTCGTCAACACCGCGCCCCTTGTCCTGCGCCTTGACGAGGCCACCAGCCTGGCCGCCCTTGGGGAGGACATCGCGTCCAAACTGTTCCGCCTCTATCGCTACCAGGATTTCGACGCGACTAAGGTCGTCAACATCTCGCCGCGCTTCAGCTGCCTCTTCACCACCTATCCGGAGGAACTGGGGCTCGACCTCGCGGAATGCGTCTGCGCCGCCTTGCCTATCCCGCGCCAGCATCTGCCGGGTGAAATCCGCTTGACGGTGGAGACCCGACGCTCGGAATACTGGTTCGTCTTCGATCYCGGGGCTTATTTCGCCGAGATCGACGTCGAAGAGGCCTACCGCCGGCTGCTCGGCGCGGTCCTTGGGGAAGAGGCGGCCACCGTCGGATCGGTGACTCTCCCGCCCGCGCGCTTGGGCAGCGCGGCGGCGGCCGCCGCCATCGCCGCCCAGATCGACGCTCACTCAGGCGGCGCGCCCGAGGCGTTTGAGCGTGTCGTCCGCCGTCAGGCGGACCTTCCGGCCGTCACGTTCGGGCGCGAACATTGGACGTACGGCCGACTGAACGCGGTGGCCAACCAGATGGCCCGGGTCCTGGGCGAGCTCGCCCCGACTGCGTCCGCCGTGGTCGTCGCCGTCGACCGCAGCCAGTACGCCGTTGCCCTGATCCTGGCGGTTCTGAAGAGCGGTAAGACCTACGTTCCCCTGGATCCGCGTCTGCCGGAGGAACGGCGACGACAAGTCCTCGATGACCTAGGTCAGTCCTTCATCGTGGGTTCGTCCGAGCTTCGCGGCGACGCCTGGGGACTGGCTCTGGAAGACCTTGTCGCAGCCTGCGAGGGCAGAGCCGAAGATGATCTGGCCACGCCGATCGAACCAGATCGCGACGCGTACATGATCTACACCTCAGGCTCCACCGGGATCCCGAAGGGCGTGGTGCTAACCCATCGCAACCTGCTGTCGCTGATGCTCGCGGCGGCCCCTGAGTTCGACTTCTCCGATCGCGACGTCTGGACGCTCTTCCACTCCTTCAGCTTCGACTACTCGATCTGGGAGATGTTCGGTTGCCTGCTGCACGGCGGTCGGCTCGTGGTGGTCGACTTCGCCACCACACAGGACATCGCAGGCTATGCCGCGCTGCTGCGTCGCGAGGGGGTGAGCGTCGTCAACCACACGCCGACGGTCTTCATGCACCTGGTCCGGGAGGATGCCCTGGCCAGCGCGCCGATCCAGCCGCGGATCGTGTTTCTGGGCGGCGAGGCGCTCAATTTTGCCGCCCTCAAGACTTGGACGGACAGGCGTACGCTCGATCAATGCCGGTTGGTGAACCTCTATGGGCCTACCGAGGGCACCGTCCTCGTCACCTTCCACGAGCTTTCGACCGCGGATCTCAACGGCGGCCGCAGCATCGTCGGACGTCCGCTCGCCAGCGCCGGCGTCGAGATCGTCAGCCCTGGCGGATTGGTCGCGCCGCGGGGCGTGCCGGGGGAGATCGTCATGACCGGCCTGGGCGTGGCGCCGCGGGGTTATTTCAAGCGGCCGGCCGAGACTGCCCAACGCTTCTTCGCGCGGGCCGGCGGCGGCGGCTTCAGGACCGGGGACCTTGGACGCGTCGCGGCCGACGGGCGCATCGACTTCCTGGGGCGGCTGGACCGGCAGATCAAGGTGCGAGGGTTCCGGGTCGAGCCAGGAGATATCGAGGCGGCGCTGTTGCGCAGTCCCTGGGTTCGCGCTTGCGCCGTCGGAACTCGCTGCCAGCCCGGGACCGAGCCCGTTCTCGTGGCCTATATCGCGCCGTTCGACGAGCGTTGCACGCCCGAGACGCTAAGGGAATACGCGCGCGGCCAACTCCCGACCTACATGGTGCCCTCGAGCTTTGTCCTCGTCGAGCGCATACCAACCACCTTGAGCGGGAAGATCGACTTCGACGCCCTGGCGGCGGCGGCCCCGCAAGTCCACGCCGTCAAGGGGGGCTCCGCGCTGGAACAATGGCTGTTCGGCCTTGTCGCGCACAAGCTCGGCCACGACGATTTCGAGGTCACCGACAACCTGCTCGACGTGGGGGTGACCTCCCTTGACGCGGTGGACCTCGTCGGGTCCGTGCGGGAACGCCTCGGCCCTGAAGTGCTGAGCGTCACGGATCTCTTCGAACATTCGACCGTGCGGGCCCTGGCGCTGCATCTGGACGGACCGCCGACCACGCCGAAGGCCGAGAGCGGAGCCCGCGCCCGAGCGGTCGCCCGCCAAGCGGGCCTGGCGCGCCGTGTCCTAACGCGAAGCCTCGAGCCGCGAGGAGCCGAGCAATGATCGAGCTTGCCGACGCGCCCCTCACCCTCGAAACGTGCCGCGAGGCCGCATGGCTGAAGCCGACCGTCAAGCTTGAACCCTTGATGGATCGCTGGCCCTTGTGGCCGCATCTGTTGCCACCGGCCCAGTACGCCATGAACCTCGCCGGTCGCCTGCTTCCACTCTTGCGGTCCTTCGTTGCCAATCCAGATGTCCACGCTCAGGCGAGCCTCGATCCCATGCTGTTTGGCGGACCGTTCGTCACATTGGGCCGGGGTGACGTCGCCGCGGCGCAGCGCTACCTTGAGGACCTGGAGGCGACCTCCACGGACCTCTTGGCCTTCGCGCGAGACCTGAAGGCGCTGGATCGGGCGCTCGACAGCGCGGACGGTTTCAGTCTGGACGCCTTCTACGCCGATCTGCCGCCGACGATCGGCGGGCTCGTGGAACTGGTATATGACCTAAAGAGCCATCCGCGGATCCGGCTGATGGAGGAACTCGCCTACGACGCGCTACGCCGGCGTAGGGGCCAGGGCTTCTGTCTGCACGCCGTCGACGATCGCGAGCGGCTCTTCTTCATGAACACGCCCCTGCTGGACGCTCCCGGCCGCCTGTTCCTCGACCTACCCTACGCGGACGCGCGGGTGGAGGCCTTGGCGCGGGCGCGGCTCACGGCCGGGATTGYGCCCGAAATCCTGGCCTTCCTCGCCGGCCCAGGCGCGCCGCCGCTGGACACCTTCTTCACCTTGCGGTCTCCGACGCGGAAAGCGCCGACGTTTCACGGCGAGGGCGTCCGTGTGCGTTACTTCGGCCACGCCTGCGTGCTGTTGCAGACCGCGACCACGTCCGTCCTCATCGATCCGGCGGTCGCTTGGCAGCGGGACGACGGCTTGGCCAGCCTCACTTACGACGACCTTCCCGACCGGATCGACGCGGTGGTGATCTCCCACGCCCACCAGGACCACCTGCTCGCCGAGCTGCTTCTGCAGCTACGTGGGCGCATCGGCAAGATTATCGTCCCGCCCAACGACCGCGGGAATCTCGCCGATCCGTCGATGCGGCTTATGCTGCGGGAGCTTGGCTTCGACAACGTCCAGACGCTCGCTCCCTTCGAGCAGGTGGACTTCGCCGATGGCGCGGTCATGAGCCTGCCTTTCGTGGGCGAGCATGGCGGCCTCGACATCGCCAGCAAGCAGGCGGTGCTTGTGACGCTCAAGGGCCGCAAGCTCATGTTCATGGTCGACAGCGATGGCGTCGACCCCCGCCTGTCCCAGCGGATCGCCGAGCGCGTCGGGCCGATCGATATTCTGTTCCTGGGCATGGAGTGCGAGGGCGCGCCGGGCAGTTGGCTCTACGGCCCGCTCTTCAGCCGTCCCCTCAGCCGGGCGAACGACCAATCCCGGCGCTTCTCAGGCTCGGACTGCGAGCGCGCCTGGTCCGCAGTGTGGGAACTAGGGTGTCGGCGCGCCTATGTCTACGCCATGGGGCAGGAGCCTTGGATGCGGCATCTGATGGGCCTGGAGTACACCCCCGACAGCGTGCAGCTGAAGGAGGCGGATCGCTTCCTTGAGCGATGTCGCGCGGCCGGGATCCAGGCCCAGCGTCTTTATGGCGCGCAGGAAGAGGTTCTCCCACCGGCCTGACGGTCGACGGGAATCCGCGCGGGGACGTCCATGGACTCAGCGATCACCCACTCCATCCTGATCGCCTCCGCCGGCATGGTCTCGGTCGGCTCGATCCTGATCGTCCTGCTGCTGCTGGCCAGCGAGAACGGCTTGCGCAAGGCCAACGGCTATGTAGCCGGCTATGTGCTCACCTACACGATCGTCGGCGTGCTGGTGGTGGCCACGGGCGCGGCCCCGTTCGCTTCGCGAGGGTCGCTCGCCCTGGCCGCATCGCTCTTGAAGCTGGGTCTTGGCGGACTGTTCCTGGGCGTGGCGTTGCGGCGTCTGCTCACCCGCGCCGCGCCTTTGGCGGGGGCGCCCCTGGCCTTGCTGTCCCGGCGAGAAGTGACCGCCGCGCGTACCTTCGCCGTCGGCTCGATCGCGCCGCTCATCAACCTCAAGAACTTGGTGATCTACGTCTACGCCGCCAGCCTCGTGAATGTGCGGCGCCCGCCCGAGCTGATCACGGGCCTCCATATCCTGGCGATCACCCTGGTGTTCTGTTCGACCACGATCCTGCCGGTGTTCGCGTCCGCGGTCGCCCCTGGCCACACCCGCCTGGCGCTGGGCCGGATCCGGGTGGGGCTTGAACGGCATGGCCGGGCCATTGCGGTCCTGCTGTTTGGCGCTTTCGGCGCTCTGTTCATGGCCCAGGCCGTGACCGATCTCATCCATCTCACCTAGGAGGAAGACGCATGCAGGGCATCCATCGACTGGCGTCGGAGACGACCCTGGGCCGCGTCGAGATTGGCGGCAAGGCGGACGGGCTCCTGCGACTCATGCGGACGGGCTTTCACGTGCCGGACGGGATCGTGCTCGACGTCGGCTTTTTCGCGCCCTGGATCGATACGGTCGCGCGCCATCCGGCCTGGGCGGCGCTCGCTGTGGCCCAGGCGCAGGATGTCCCCGACCTCTGTGACGCGCTGAAGTCGGTTTGCGACACGCTCGTCCTGGATGCGGAGAGGCGCGCGGGACTGGCGCGCGCGCTCGCGCCATTTGGCGCCCGTAACCGCTTCGCAGTGCGCTCGTCATCACCGGACGAGGATCTTGATGGCGCCTCCTTCGCCGGCGCCTACGAAACCGTTCTCGGCGTCGAAGCCGCATCGGTCGAGACCGCGGTCCGGCGCTGCTTCGCCTCCGCACTCGACGCGCGGATCATCCTTTACAAGCGAAGGATGGGGCTGCGCGACGATCTCCCGCCGATCGCGGTGATCGTCCAGCAGCAGATCGCCAGCGAGGTCGCGGGCGTCGCCTTCTCCATCAATCCGCTCACGAACGACCACGACGAGGCGATGATCAACGCCAACTGGGGTCAGGGGGAGACGGTTGTGTCCGGCAAGGCGTCTCCGGACAGCTTCATCGTCAGCAAGACAACCCTGGCGGTCTTGAGCCGGACACTCGGGGGCAAGGAGAGCTCCGTCTGGTTGGCGGCCTCCGACGGCGTCGTCGAACGCCCGGGCCTTCGGCGCGACACCTTCTGCCTCGACGACGATCAACTGGCGACGCTCACCCGCGCGCTCAAACGCGTGGAAGAGGCCTGGAACCGGCCGGTGGACGTCGAGTGGGCCTTTGAGGCCGGCGCCCTGCATCTACTCCAGGCGCGGCCGATCACCACCCACCTGCCGGTCCCGGCCGGGCTGGCCACGCCGCCGGGCGCGCGGCGTCGCCTCTATTGGGACCTGACGCTCAGCATCCACGGCATCTTCGAACCGCTCAGCCCGCTGGGCGCGGCGGTGATCGAGCGGCTGATCGCCGCGATAAGGCGCGAGATGTACGGCGGCGGTCGTTTGCCCGTCGCCCCCCAGGGCGCGCTGCCGGTGATCAGCGGGGGGCGCATCTATCTCAACTTGAACAACTTCATGGGCCTGGTGGGCGAGACGCGGGTCCTCAACCACCTCATGATGCTCGATCCCCTGGCCAGCTCGGCTCTAGCGGCCGTCGACCGCGCGCGGCTCGCGCCGTCAGGCGTGCGCCGGCTGCCCTTCCTCGCCGCTCTCGCTTGGCGGATGCCCCGACGGATCACCAATACGATGCGGGGCTTGAGACGGCCGGAGCGGGCGCGGGCGCGTTGGGAGGGCTTGTGGCGGCGTCACCGCCAGATCTTGGACCAACTCCAGGGCAAGGCGCTCGCCCCCGACGCCTTCGTGGACGCCGTGATGGCCCACACGCTGGGCTTCATCCTGCGCGAGACGCTGGTGCTGTACGTCGCCAGCCGGGTGGCGCTCGGCCGTATCGCCAAGCTGTTCCCCCAGCCCGACCTCGAGACCCGCGCGCAGCTCGATGCGCTCGAACAGGCCCTGCCGGGCAACCTGACCATCGAGATGGGCCTTGCGCTGCACGCGCTCGCGCCGCTTGTCGCCCCAGAGGAGACAGCCGCCCTGCCGGAACGACTGATGAGCGGCATGGTGTCGCCAACCCTGTTGTCCGGGTGGCAGGACTTCCTCGCTTCCTACGGCCATCGCGGACCTAAAGAGATCGATCTCGCGGCGCCGCGTTTCCGAGAGGCGCCGCACCTCCTCTTGCACGAACTAGCGAGCGCCTGCGCCGCCCCGCCTGGCGCCACCTCACCGTCCGAGCGTTTCCAGCTCGGGCAGGTGGCGCGTCGTCACGCGCAGGCGGCGCTGGCCGCTCGCCTCTCGGGCCGGCCGCGCCTGGTCCAGCGCTTTGACGCCTTATGCGCGGCCGTGGAGACGCTGGGCGGCTTCCGGGAAAGCCACAAATACGTAGCCGTCGAGGCCATAGATCGGATCCGCAGCTACATGCTGGACTTGGCGCGGACCTGGGCGGCGCTGAAGCGGATCGACACCATCGAGGACATCTTCTTCCTCGATCTGCCGCAAGTGACCGCGGCGGCGGACGATCCTCGCCTCGACCTGAGGCCGCTGGTGGCGCGGGGGCGCGACGTGACTGACGCCGCCAGTCGGTGCAAAAGCCTATCGCCCCTGATGGATTCTCGTGGCCGCTTCCATCGGCCACCCCGGCCGACATCCGCGCGTCCGGGCGAGGTTCCCGGGCACGCCGTCTCGACCGGCGTGGCGATCGGCCGAGTGAAGGTTCTGAACACGCCTTCGGAGAAGCCGTTGCTGCCGGGAGAGGTTCTCGTCGCCCGGGCCACGGACCCGGGCTGGACCCCGCTCTTCGTCAACGCCGCCGCCATCATCCTTGAGGTCGGCGGCGCCCTGCAGCATGGCGCGCTGGTCGCCCGAGAGTATGGCAAGCCATGTGTCTCGGGCGTGCAGAACGCGACGCATCTGTTCGTGGATGGGGAGGAAGTCGAGGTCAATGGCGACCTGGGTGTCGTGCGGCGCCTGACTCTCGACGCGCTCGAAGAGACCGCCTGAAACGACGGCCGTGTCTGAGATCTCCGACGTTGGAAGCCTTGTGTACGGCCGGTAGCCCGCGCTGACTGCTAGCCCATCTGTATAGATGCGCGCCTATTGAACATGGGCTCGCCCCTACCCAGACCCGCCGCCTTGGCGACGTTGTGAGGCCGTGAAGCCGCGCTGCTGGCGCCAAACCGTTGCCACAGTACACGCGACGCCTCTCGGTTGAAGTGTGCGATAAGCTCTCTCCCAGCGAAAGAATATCTTAGCGGTTCGCTGATCTAGCTTGGCCATGGCGAAACGGCGTCATTCTATGAGGACGGTTCATGGGTAATGAGCTCGACGAAGTCACTGGTCCGGTCAATCGGGCGGGGCGAGACATCAATGTCATCGAGAAGCAGATTCCCGTGACGATCGGCGTGGGCTCCCTGATCTTCGAGATCGCGCTGTGGGCCGCCATTCCCGCGATCGCCCTGACCAGTCTCACCCTGGGGTGGGTACCGCTGCAGAACGGCGTCGTCGTGGCTGCGCTGGGCGTCCTGCCCGGCCTGATCTTCCTATTCATGAAGATCAATGCGCTGGCCTATCTGCGCAAGCTGCAGCAGAAAATCCAAGCCGACGCTTCCCAGATCGACAACTATCTGGAGCAGCGCGTTATCATCTTGAACAACGTCGTCGGTCTTCTGAACAAGGCCGTTGATCTCGACAAGGACGTGATGAAGAGCGTCACCGCCCTGCGCAGCGGCGCAGGTGCAGACGCAGGCACGGGCGCAGACGCCCAACGCAACGCCGCCTCGGCCGAGATGAACAGCGTACTGTCGCGTATCAACGTGGCGTTCGAGGCCTATCCGGACCTGAAGGCCCACGCCGCCATCGCCGACGCCATGCAGCAGAACAGCTATCTGCAAAAGGAAATCACCGCCGCGCGCACCCTCTACAACGACACCGTGGCGATCTGGAACCAGGACATCTTCGCCTGGCCGGCCAAGCAGATTGTGGCGGCGCGCAACGGCTACACCACCCGCATCCCCTTCACCGCGACGACCGAGGTCAAGGCGGCGGCCCGGGAGACCTTCTTCTGACCGGGGATATCTACGAACCGCTCGACCACTATCAGGCCGGCTTGAAGAATGCCCACCGGCAGCACACGGCCGACCTCTTCGAGGACCTGGTTCGCAGCTCCCGCATCGATGAGGCGGCCAACGCCAAGACGGTTCAGGAAATCCGCAATCTGGACCAGCGCGGCAACGCCTCCGGCGCCAGCACCCGATGGTGGAAGCTGCTGCGTGTTGCAGCCTTCCTCGCGATCGTCGTGACCCTGTTCCTGGCCTACAACAATCACCCCGCCTGGCTGGCGGGGTCGGTCGCTCTGCTGGCTGCGATCCTCGCCAAGCTCAACCCCATCATCAAGGCGGGCAACAGCCGCACCCAGGCCTTGGCCGAGGCTCGCGCCGAAAAGGAGGCCCTGGCGTGGGGCCAGATGGCGGCGCTGAATAGCCTGTTCGACTGGGGGATCTTTGCCAGGCTGGTCAGCAAGACCATCCCCAGAATCGAACTGGACCCCTATTTCAGCCATGCCCGCCTGACCAACCTGCATCAGTCCTACGGCTGGAACGACGCGTTCAACAACAGCCGATCGGTGATGTTCGCCCATACGGGCGTCGTCAACGGCAACCCCTTCATCATGGCCCAGACCCTCAACCATTGGATTGGGTCGAAGACCTACAGCGGCAGCCTGACGATCTACTGGACCGAGCAGGTGCGCGATTCCAACGGGCGCTCGAGCTCCGTGTCGCGCTCCCAGACGCTGAGGGCTTCGGTCACCAAGCCTTTCCCCGACTATGAGACCGAGTCGATCCTGATCTACGGCAACCACGCGGCGCCGGACCTGAACTTCAGCCGCCGGCCCTCGTCCCTGTCGGGGCTGGACGACGGCATGATCGGCAAGTGGCGCAAAGACCAAGCAATCAAGAAGCTGGAGGCCAAGGCCCGCAAACTTGCGTCCGGCTCAGGTTTCACCCCGATGGCCAACCGCGAATTCGACGCCCTGTTCGCCGCCGAAGACCGCGATCATGAAGTCCAGTTCCGCATGTTGTTCACCCCGCTGGCCCAGCAGGAGATGGTGAAGATCCTCAAGGACAAGGCCATCGGCTTCGGCGACAATTTCGTCTTCACCAAGCTGCAGAAGATCAACGCCGTCGAGCCCAAGCACCTTACCAGCGTGGACATCAGCGCCGCGCCCGAGATGTTCCGCTTCTACGACCTGGCGACGGCGCGCGCACATTTCAACGACTACCACAATGCGCTGTTCAAGGCCTTTTACTTCAGTTTCGCGCCGATCCTGGCCATTCCCCTGTACCAGCAGCATCGCCCGGCCGAGGACATCTATGCGGGCGTCATCCAGGGTTCGTGCTTCTGGGAGCATGAAGCCATCGCCAACTACATGGGCGAAAGTCGCTTCAGCCACCCCGACAGCGTCACCCGAAACGTCCTGAAAACCGCAAGCCAGGGCGGCGAACAGGGCGCACAGAAGGTCCAGGTCACGGCACATGGTTTCCGCGGCGAAAATCGCGTCGATTACATTAGTGTCCATGGCGACGACGGCCATACTCACCAAGTGCCCGTGCATTGGGTCGAATACATTTCGGTGGACCGCACCTCCGAAATCCTGGTGTGCGACGAGGCGCCAGCCGCGACGCCGGAGCCTTACACAGGCCCGGAAGCGGCCCCTCCACAAACCACCCCGCGTTGGCGCGATCATTTCGCCCAGCACGGCCTCTCGCCGGAGAATGCAGTCGGACGTCGCTCCCTATTCGCAGCTCTATTGCGATAGAGCGAAGGCCGCGCCCCATGTCTGTGCAGCTCTGATGGCGTGCTGACAGGCGAGATCGCGTACGCGCCCGTTCGCTTTGAGCTGTTGTCGGATTCCCCAGATGTGCTTGGGCTTAAACGGCGGCTTGGGGCCGATGATGCGGCCGGTGTTCCAGGGACGCTTTGGCGAAAGGAAGAGGTCAAGTTGAGCCATGTTCGCCTCCTGCGAATTGGCTACTCCCCTCGCCTCATACCAACCTGTTTTCGCCGCCCTTTGCTGTCGCGCCGTGAGCGACCCCTTCGCTGCTCCAGATTCCGGACATTCGCCCGTCGACACCGACGGTGACATCCGACCCATGGCGGGCGTTCCTGTGCTCTGCTCCCCTCCGGGAGGGGCGTCGCGGAGCGACTGAGGGGCCATCTGGGCATAAGCCGAGCTGCCCCCTCCGGCCCTCCGGGCCACCTCCCCC
>NZ_JBFUJD010000022.1:0-60642 GCF_056401555.1 Caulobacter sp. P4_E5 | reverse complement strand
GAGCTGGAGGCCGCCCGCCGGACCCGCGAGCTGCTGGCCGAGGCCGCCGGCGTCGGCATCTGGAGCTACGAACCCGAGGGCGAGCGGATCGACTGGTCGCCGGACGCCTTGGCCCTGCTGGGCCTATCGCCGTCGGACGTCGCCACGGCCGAGCAATTTTTCGCCCGTTTGCCCGACGACCAGCGCGAGACGGTGCGCGAAGCCTTCCGCCACGCCACCTGCACGGGGGAGGGCGGCGCGATCGAGTTCCGCCTACGCGGCGACCACGGCCGTTGGCTGACCTTCCGCAGCACCTATCGCAGCGAGGCGCGATCGGGGCCGCTGTTTGCCCTGAAAGGCATTTCGCAGAACATCACCGACGTGGCCCGCAGCCGTGACAAGGCCATCTGGAGCGAACGCCGCGCGCGACGGCTGGTCGAGGACGCCCCGTTCGCCGTGGCGGTCTACGACCTGGACATGCGCCTGCGCCTGGTCAGCCCGCGCTTCCTGGAGATCTTCAAGTCGACCGAGGCCCAGGTCATCGGCAAGACTCTGTCCGAACTGACCCACGGCGGACGCCGGCGCTTCGTGGCCGGCGTGGCTCGGGCGCTGTCGGGCGAGATCGTCAACCGGCGCGAGGACCGCCTCTACGACGCCGAGGGCGTGGAGCGGGCGTTCCGCTGGTCGGCGCGGCCGTGGCTCGACGTGTCCGGCGAGATCGTCGGCGTCATCACCTACATGGACGACGTCACCGCCCTGACGGCCGTTCGGCGCGAGGCCCGCATCAACGCCCGCCGGCTGAAGGTCGCGCTGGGCGCGGCGCGGGCCGGGGTCTACGAGATCGACCACGAGAGCCAGAGCTTCTGGGGATCGCCCGAATTCCATCGCATGATGGGCCGCCGGGTCGGCTACGAGGACGTCCGCGAGGCCGTCTGGCCAATGATCCACCCCGAGGATCGCCAGCAGCTTTACGCCGCCGCGGCCGAATGGCGGCGGACCGGCGCGTGGGGCGCGCATGAATACGACCTGCGCCTGGTCTCGCCCAGCGGCGCGCCGCGCTGGGTGCGGGTGTTCCACGACATCCGCCGCGACGCCCATGGCAAGACCCGCAAGGCGTTCGGCCTGATCCTCGACATCGACGAGAAGAAGAGGGCCGAGCTGGCCCTGGTCGCCGCCGAGCGCGCGGCCCAGGCGGCCAACGAGGCCAAGGCCCAGTTCCTGGCCAATATGAGCCACGAGATCCGCACGCCGATGAACGGGGTGCTGGGCGTCCTGCACGTGCTCAAGCGCGAGCTGCCGGCCGGTGATAGCGCCGACCTGCTGGGCGAGGCCTTGGCCGCCGGCCAGATGCTGTCGACCTTGCTGGACGACGTGATCGACATCTCCCGCATCGAGGCCGGCCGGCTGGACCTGAACCACGAGGCGGTGGATCCGCGCGAGCTGACGCGCGGCGTGGCGCGTCTGCTGGCCGGCCAAGCCACCCACAAGGGCTTGCGGCTGGAGCTGGACCTCGCCGACGACCTGGGCTGGATCGAGACCGACCCGACCCGGGTGCGCCAGGCCCTGTTCAACCTGATCGGCAACGCCGTGAAGTTCACCCTGAAGGGCTCGGTGACGGTGCGGGCGCGTAAGGTCACCGACACCTCCGGTCCGCGGCTGGTCTTCGACGTCGTCGACACCGGCGTCGGGGTGCCGCTGGAGGCCCAGGCCAGATTGTTCGAGCGCTTCCAGCAGGCCGACGCCAGCACGACCCGCCGCTTCGGCGGCTCGGGCCTGGGCTTGGCCATCACCCGCAAGCTGGCTCAGATGCTGGGCGGCGAGGTCTCGTTCCGCTCGGCGCCGGGCGAGGGCTCGACCTTCACCCTGACCATCGCCGCCCCGCCGATCGCGCCGCCGGAGGCGGTGGAGGCGCCGGCCGAGGATCTGCTGGCCGGTCTCAAGGTGCTGGTTGTCGAGGACAATCCGACCAACCAGTTGGTCGCCCGTCGCATCCTGGAGCAACTGGGCGCTTCCGTCAGCGTCGCCGACGATGGTGCATCAGGCGTGGCCGCGGCCCGCGACGGGGCGTTCGACCTGATCCTGATGGACGTCCAGATGCCGGGCATGGACGGCCTGGAAGCCGCGCGCCGCATCCGCGCCCTGCCGGGACCCGCCAGCCGGGCGCCAATCATCGCCCTAACCGCTAACGTCATGGCCCATCAACGGGCCTCCTATCGCGCGGCGGGCATGGACGGCGTGGCCGCCAAGCCAATCGCCCCCGCCGCCCTGGTCGCCGAGATCGTCCGCCTGTCGCGGGATGACGCCGTGGTCCGGGACGCCGTCGCCTAACGCGGTTTTCGAACCCTCTTCCCCCTGAGCTCTGAACCACGCTAAGCAGGATCAAAGTACGGGGAAGACGACGACATGGCCGAAGGGGTCCAGGAACGCGCATCGATGCGTACGGTGGTGGCGGCGTCATCCGCCGGCACGGCCTTCGAATGGTACGACTTCTTCATTTTCGGCAGCCTGACCCAGGTCATCTCCAAGACCTTCTTCACCGGTCTGCCTGACGCGGCCGGCTACATCGCGGCCCTGGCCCTGTTCGGGGTCGGCTTCGCCTTCCGGCCGCTGGGCGCGCTGGTGTTCGGCAAGATCGGCGACCAAGCCGGCCGCAAGGGGGCGTTCCTGGCCACGGTGCTGCTGATGGGCGGCGCGACCTTCGCCATCGCCTTCCTGCCGACCTACAAGCAGGTCGGGATCCTCTCGCCGATCCTGCTGATCCTGATGCGCTGCGTGCAAGGCTTCGCCCTGGGCGGCGAATACGGCGGCGCGGCGATCTATGTCGCCGAGCACTCGCCGGCCAACAAGCGCGGCTGGTCGACCTCGTGGGTGCAGACCTCGGCCGCCTTTGGCCTGTTCGGGGCCTTGCTGGTGATCCTGGCCACCCGCTGGGCCCTGGGCAAGTATGTCGGTCCCGAGGCCTTCGACGCCTGGGGCTGGCGGATCCCGTTCGCCGTCTCGATAGGCCTGCTGGGCGTCTCGGTCTGGATGCGCCTGAAGCTGACCGAGAGCCCGGCCTTCGCCGCCATGAAGGAAGAGGGCCAGGCCTCCAAGGCGCCCTATGCCGAGGCGTTCGGCCAGTGGAAGAACCTGAAGCTGGTGATCCTGGCCTTCCTGTCGATGATGTGCGCGCAGGGGGCGGTTTGGTACACCAGCTTCTTCTACGTCCAGACCTTCATGGAGAAGTTCCTGAAGGTCGACCCGGTGACCATCAACGGCCTCATGATGACCGCCACGGCGATCAGCGCCGTGTTCTATGTCGTCTTCGGCTGGCTGTCGGACAAGGTCGGTCGCAAGCCGGTGATGCTTGGCGGCATGACCTTGGCGCTGCTGTTCTACTTCCCGGGCTTCCATCTGCTGGAGAAGGCCGCCAACCCGGCCCTGGCCGAAGCCACGACCAAGGCGCCGGTCGTCGTCATCGCCGATCCGGGCGACTGCTCGCTGCAGTTCGATCCGGTCGGCAAGACCGCCTTCGTCACCTCGTGCGACATCGTCAAGGGCGCCCTGGCCAATGCCGGCGTCTCCTACGCCAACCAGAAGGCGTCGGCCGGAACGGTGGCGGTGGTCAAGGTCGGCGGCGTCGAGGTGACGTCCAAGAGCGCCGCAGGTCTGCCCAAGGCCGAGGTCAAGACGGTGAAGGCCGGTGTCGAGACCTCGATCAAGGCCGCCCTGGTCAAGGCGGGCTATCCCGCCAAGGCGGATCCGGCGCGGATGAACAAGCCGCTGATGCTGCTGGTGCTGTTCGTCTTCGTGATCGCCGCCACGGCCCTGTTCGGCCCGCTGGCCGCCTGCTTGGTTGAGCTGTTCCCGACCCGCGTGCGCTACACGGCGCTGTCTCTGCCCTACCACATCGGCACGGGCTGGGTGGGCGGCTTCGTGCCGTTCTTCGCCTTCGCCATCGTGACGGCGGTCGGCAACATCTATGCCGGCCTCTGGTACCCGATCGCCTTCACCCTGATCAGCGTGCTGACCACGGCGTTCCTGCTGCCGGAGACCAAGGAGCGGCCGCTGAACTAGCTGGCCGCGACGGGCAGGACTTCGACGGACACCTCGGCCTGGGTCAGGGCATGAATCAGGGCCGGATCGACCGCTTGGGTGATCAGGCGGACGATCTGGCGACCCTCGCGGGCCAGTTGGATCAGGTGTTCCGCATTGGCTAGCGCCGCGTCGACCCGCTCGACATCGCGGCGGGCCATCTTCACGACCTCTGGCTCGGCGTCCCCGTCCAGCACCAGCACGTCGGCCGCGCCCAGCGCTCGCACGGCGCGCAGGGTCAGGAGGTCCGCCGGCCCCTTGCCGGCGATGAAGCGCACGAGCCCCTTGCGGGCCGAGCCCTTGGCCAGGGCTTCGCGGAACAGCTGGCCGGCGCGGTCCATGTCGCCGGCCCGGGCGGCCTCGGCGGCCTCGCCCATCACCGCGTCACGCAGGAAGGCCCGACGCTCATGCAGGGCCGGCAGGGTCTTGCGCACCTCGCCCTGGAACTTGGACAGCAGGGCGGCGACGCGGCCCGTGCCTTCGGGCACCTGAACCTCGATGTCGTTGCGCAGCATGGTCGCCAAAACGGGGGCCGAGCCGCCGGTGCCCACGGCCGCCACCACCTCGCCGCGATCGATGACGGCGGGCGTGTTGAAGTCGCAGAGCTCGGGGCGGTCGACGACATTGACCAGCACCCGCGCCGCGCGGGCCGCGCTGGCGGCGGCCTGGACGAAGACCTCGTCCGGACTGGCGATGAAGGCCAGGGTCGCGCCGCTGTACGAACCGGGCAGATAGGCCGCGTGGCCGTCCAGCCGGATCATCGTGGCGGGCGAGCCCTCGAACAGCCGGGCCTTGGCCTCGGCCGCGTCGCCGGAGCCGGCGATCACCACCTTGCGGCCGGCCAGGGGGAAATAGGCGGGGAAGGAGTTCAACACGGAACCTCGAAAGCTGCGCCTGAATCTATCGCGAGAATCTATTGCGAGCGGCAGTCGGCATACGGACCGCCAGGGAAGCCCTTCAGCATGGCGTCCGGGCCCTTGCTCCAGATCTCGGCGTCACCGGCCGTGTAGCGGGCGCCCGAGGCCGAGCGGGCCAGGCTCAGGGTCTTGGTCACGCCGCCGGCGGTCACCACGACCCGCTTGCCATGCAAGGCGTAGGCGGCGGTGAACCGCTTGCCGGCCTTGCAGCTGTAGCGGATCGGCGCGTCCGTGGAGTCCATCGGGGCGACCGTGGCGCAACCGGCGAGGGTCGTGGCCAGCACGGCAAGGGAGACGATGACGCGGCGCAAGACGAGGACCTCCGGACAATGCCGAGCGCGAGCATAGCGGGTTTCGCACACGGCGCCCGCCTGGCTTCGCCTTGGCGGAAGCGATTTTCGCGCGCTGAGCGATCCTTGTTCGAAACCATCGTTTAAAATCCGCTGGCCAAGCCGCGACTGAACGGTGTTAGGTTTGACCATCGGCGGCCCCGTTGCGCCGCCCCGCTTTCGTTGGGAGACGAAAACGCATGGCCGTGACGCTCGATATCAATGGCAAACCGGTCGCCGTCCAGGCCGCGCCGGAGACCCCGCTGCTGTGGGTCCTGCGCGACGAACTGGGTATGACCGGCACGAAGTTCGGCTGTGGCATGGCCCAGTGTGGGGCCTGTACGGTCCATCTCGACGGCCAGCCGATCCGTTCTTGCGTGACGCCGATATCGGCGGTGGGACCGGCGAAGGTCACGACCATCGAGAGCCTGGGCGGCCAGCACCCGGTCCAGCAGGCCTGGGTGCGCCACGACGTGCCCCAGTGCGGCTATTGCCAGTCGGGCCAGATCATGTCGGCGGTGGCGCTGCTGGAGCAGAAGAAATCGCCGTCCGACGAGGACATCGATAACGCCATGGCCGGGAATATCTGCCGCTGCGGCGCCTATCAGCGGATCCGCGCCGCGATCAAGGATGCCGCCGCCCTTGGCCCGCCGACCGGTGAGCCGCACGCCGATATCGACGAAGCCATCGTCGCCGGCTCCGGCGCGACCCATCGGGGAGCCGGCCGATGAACGCCCCCTTCACGCCGTCAAATGGCGCGGCGCCGAGCCGCCGTGAGCTCATCATAGCCTCGACCCTGGTCGGGGGCGCGCTGCTGGTCGGCTGCTCGCCGGCGGACCTCATGAGCGCGGGCTCCAAGGTCGAGGTTGGCGCTTTCGGACCCTTCATCAAGATCGCGCCGGATGGCGTGGTGACGGTGATCTCAAAGCACCTGGAGATGGGCCAAGGCAACCACGCCGGCCTCTCGGCCATCGTCGCCGAGGAATTGGACGCCGACTGGACCAAGGTCATGGTCGAGCAGGCGCCGGCCAACGCCAAGCTCTACGCCAACGGCGTCATGGGCGCGCAACTGACCGGCGGCTCGTCGGCGATCTCCAATTCGTGGGAGCAGCTGCGCAAGGCCGGGGCCGGCGCGCGGGCCATGTTCGTCCAGGCCGCCGCCAACAAATGGAACGTCCCGGTCGGTGAGATCACCGTCAAGGACAGCGTCCTGACCCACACGTCGGGCAAGACCGCCGGTTTCGGCGAACTGCTGGCCGACGCGGCCAAGGTTCCGCCGCCGACCGACGTCAAGCTGAAGGATCCCAAGACCTTCACCCTGATCGGCACTGACCGGGTGCGCCGCAAGGACGCCCAGGCCAAGAGCGACGGCACGGCCCGCTACACCCAGGATGTCCGCCTGCCGGACATGCTGACGGCGGTGGTCGCCCACGCTCCGCGGTTCGGCGCCAAGGTGAAAAGCGTCGACGCCGCCGAGGCCAAGAAGGTCCCGGGAGTCGTGGACGTCTTCGAGATTCCGACCGGCGTCGCCGTCGTCGCCCAAAACACCTTCGCCGCCCGCATGGGGCGCGAGGCGTTGAAGCTGGAGTGGGACGAGGACAAGGCCGAAAAGCGCGGCTCGGCCGCCATCAGCCAGCTCTTCAAGGACGTCGCCAGCGGCAAGAACACCGACACCAAGTGGGAGCCCTTCGATCAGCGCGGCGACGCCGCGTCCCTGGCTTCGGCCAAGGGTGAGCGGGTGTTCGAGACCACCTACGAATTTCCCTACCTGGCCCACGCGACGATGGAGCCGATGAACTGCGTGGCGGCCGTGGACGGCAACAAGGTCAAGCTGACCTTCGGGTCGCAGGGCCAGACGCTGGACCAGCTGGCGGCGGCCAAGATCGTCGGCTGCCTGCCGGGTTCGGTCGAGATCGAGACGCTGTTCGCCGGCGGCTCGTTTGGTCGGCGCGCCAACTTTCAGTCCGACTACGTCGCCGAGTGCGTCCATATCGCCAAGAAGATCGGCAAGGGCCGGCCGGTGAAGCTGGTCTGGACGCGCGAGGACGACATGCAGGCCGGCTATTTCCGGCCGATCGTAGTCCACGCCGTGAAGGTCCAGCTGGACAAGGACGGCTACCCGGCCGCCTGGCGCCATCGGATCGTCACCCAGTCGATCATGAAGGGCTCGCCCATGCCGGCCGGCAAGGGTCCCGACCAGACGGCGATCGAGGGCACGGCGGGCTCGCCCTATTTGAAGGCCACGCCGATCGTCGACGCCCAGGTGGCGCTGCCGGACGTCGGGGTGCCGGTGCTGTGGTGGCGCTCGGTAGGCGCGACCCACACCGCTTTCGTCATGGAGCACACGATCGACCAGCTGGCCGCCAAGGCCGGCAAGGATCCCGTCGAGTATCGCAGGGCCCTCTACACCAAGGCCGGCGCCGACCGGCACCTGGCCGCCCTGAACCTGGCGGTCGAGAAGGCCGGACCCACGGCGGCGGCGGGCTGGACGCGCGGCGTGGCCGTGCACGAGAGCTTCGGCTCGGTCGTGGCCCAGGTCGCCGAGGTCAAGCTCGAGGACGGGGTTCCCCGCGTTGGTCGGGTGGTCACCGCCATTGACTGCGGCGTCGCCGTCTCGCCCGACCAGATCGCGGCGCAGATGGAGGGCGGGACCTGTTATGGCCTTTCGGGCGTTCTGTTCGGTGAAGTCACCCTGACGGACGGCAAGGTCGACCAGAGCAACTTCGACCGCTACCGCGTGCTGCGGATCAACGAGGCGCCGACGGTCGAGACCAACATCGTGCCCTCCGGCAACCCCCCCAGCGGGGTGGGCGAACCGGGGACACCAGTGATCGGTCCGGCGGTGGCCAACGCCCTGTTTGCCCTGAACAAGACACCGACCACGCGGCTGCCGTTCGTTCGTTCAGAGAGCTGATCGCCTTAAAGTTCCCGTCCCGCTCGCTAGACGGGAACAATTTCACCAATCATCTTGTCGGCATGGTCGAGCGCGTCAGTACGGCTTTCGAGAAGCTTACCCCCCGGGAGCGGGAGATCCTCCGGCTCATCGCCGCGCATCTCCAGTCCAAGGAGATCGCGCGGGCGCTGGGCCTTTCCCCTAAGACCGTCGAGATGCACGTGCTCAGCGCACGGCGCCGCCTGTCGGGCATGAGCCGCCGCGACGCGGCTCTAGCCTTCGTGGCCTGGGAGGGTGGCGACCCCGGTAATGACTACCGTAAGCGACCAGACGATCTGGCCCAGGTTCCACAGTCACCGCTTCCTGATCGGGAGATCGGGAAGGGCCATGAACGAACATCATTCTCAGGATCTGGCGCCCAGCCAGCGGGCCAACCCCAGCTTCTTCGTAGCGAGTTGGGGCTCGCTGGAGGAATGCCTGACCTTGCTGGCGGGGACGCCCGAACGGGGGGCGCTGGTGTCGGACGCGGTGTCGACCCTGCGCAAGGCTCAGGCCAGCGGCGAGTCTCCCTCGAAGACCTTGTTGCGGGTCTTGGCGGCGACGGCGTTTCTGACAGACGACCGCCCGCTCGACAGGGCTGGCGTCATGAGCTGAGCAATCTTCAATGGCTTGGCCTCGTGCTGGGCATCACGGCGTTGACCGCCGTCCTGTTGGCGGTCGTCGCGGTCGGTGTGCACGAGTTCATCATGGCGGTTCAGCGAATCACCCATCGCTGACCGGCAGCGCCGAAACCACCACCACCATCATCATCGCAGTGTGCGTCAAACGCGCGGCCCAGGCCGCGCGACGGGATTTTCTTTGCAYGAAGAGATCGTGCGTTACATCGTCGGAAGGGAGCGCGACCGCGGGCCGTGTTCCGTGGCGCTCCCCAGGCAAGCCTTTGCTCGCATCGAGGTTCGAGCTTGGAAGTTCTAGCCCGATACCAAATGTTCGTCCCATACGTCTCTTACCTGTTCGCCTTGGTGGTCAGCGGCGTGACGCTTTGGAAGGGCGACCGCCCCTTGCGGTTAGCGGCCTTGGTCCTGATCGTCAGCTGGGCGCTCTCGCCGCTGGTCAGCATCGGGACCGACGTCCCGTTGGACTATCCCGTGACGATCATCGACACGAACGTCGCGCTGCTCTTCGTCTGGATTTCGATGCGGTGGCGGCGGCTATGGTGCGCCGTGCTCGCGGCCTTGACGATCGTCATCGTCATTATTCCGATCGTGAGCGTGGTGGATCCCCAGATTCACCAATACAACCGCCTCGCGGCCAACAACATCGCGGCCTGGCTGCAACTGGTGGTCTTTTGCGTGGCCGTCTGGCTGACCGTCCGCGCCCGGAGACGGGCCAATGAGGACGCCATTCGAGCCTAATCTCGACGACCCAGCCGGCGAGGAGAATGCCGCCTTGAACGCGACCACGGCGGCGGTCGCTGGGCGGTTTTTCCTTTGCGTGAAAGGATCGTGCGCGACATCCTTGGAAAGGAGCGCCGCCATCGGGCGCGGTCTGCACCGTCCGCTGGGCAAGGCTTTGCCCGTATCGAGGTCCGAGCTTGTTCGAGTCGCCGCTCGACTACACCATCTATATGATGGCCTACATCTTCTACATGGCCGCGATCGTCGTCTGCGGCATGGCGTTCTGGAAAGGCGATCGACCGCTGAGGTTGGCGGCTGCGGTCATGATCATCGCCTGGGCGCTCTCGGCCCTGACGGGGCATCGGGACCGGTACGGTATGAACTATCCGATCTCGATCATCGATACGAACGTCGCGCTGATCTTCGTCTGGATCTCCACGCGGTGGCGACGGATATGGTGCGCCGTGCTCGCCGCCTTGACGATCGTCGGCCTCCTCATTCCGTTCATGGCCTTGGTCGACCGCGACATTCACGGCTACAACCGATCGGCCTCATACAACGTCGTGACCGTCTTGCAGCTCGTGGTCTTTGCGGTCGCGACGTGGCTGACCGTCCGCGCCCGGAGACGGGCCGATGAGGGCGCTGTTCGATCCTGATGTCGATGCGATCACGGACGAGGAGGATCTCGCCGAGTTCCGGCGTGGCTTCGCGGCGGTCGGCGAGGACAATCGCCGGATTCTGATGATCCTGATCCCCAAGCTGGTGGCGCTGCAGGAGCGTGGCGATTCCGCCACCGCCCTCAGTCTGATCGCCGAGATCAAACGTATCGTGACCGGGGGTGAGGGACCCTTGCACTAAAGGTCGGGCGAAGGCCGTTGGCCGGACATCCGGGGAGATGTTCGGTCATTCAGCGGCCTTCGATGGCGCGGGCGAGGTCCTCGGGTCGATCCACATCGAGATGGATCCCCGGATCCTCGACGGGAATCCGCGCCAGCCGGGCGCCCGCGCTCTCCACGAGGGCGCGGGCGCCTTCGTCTCCGGACAGCGCGCGTAGGGCGGGAAACCAGGCCGCGCCGAACAGGACGGGATGGCCGCGCCGGCCCAGAAAGCTGGGAGCGACGATCCCGTCCGAGCTGCTCAGCGCCTGGGCCAGCCTCATGGGCGTCGAGGGATCGATCGCCGGCATGTCGCCGAGGAAAACGAACACGCCCGTGGCGCTGTCCGGCAGGGCCTGGGTGGCGGTTCGCAGCGAGGCGCCCACGCCCTCGTCGAGGTGTTCGACGGAAACCAGAACGAGGCGTTCGGCGGCGACCAGCCGCGTCGCCGTCGTCTCCACCGCCTTTCGCACGGCCGGATCGGGCCCGATCGCCACAAAAACCCGCCGGACGGGAGCCAGGAACGCGGTGAGCAGGGCGCCGGCGATCAGCGGCGCGCCGTTGAACGGGGCGACAAGTTTGCCGCCACCGAACCGGACACCGCGCCCGGCGGCCAGCACGATCGCCTCCAGCGACGTCGTATCGCTTTGCGTCATGGGTTCCAGCGCCTATTCTTACAATCAGACATGACTCCTTATGACGACAGCCCCGCGCAAGCGGTTATCAGCGCGCCCCGCTCGCCGGGCCCGGTTTTGATCGATGGTTTCGGTCGCGCCGTGACCTATCTGCGCGTTTCGGTGACCGACCGCTGCGACCTACGCTGCCTCTACTGCATGTCCGAACACATGACCTTCCTGCCGAAGGCCGAAGTGCTGACGCTGGAGGAACTGGACCGCCTGGCCTCGACCTTCATCGGCTTGGGCGTTCGCAAGCTGCGCCTCACCGGCGGCGAGCCGCTGGTGCGCAAGGGGTTCATGGAGCTGGTGGGAAGCCTGTCGCGGCACCTGCGCTCGGGCGCCCTGGACGAACTGACCCTGACCACCAACGGCACCCAGCTGGAACGCCACGCCGCCGACCTGGCCCGTCACGGCGTGCGACGGATCAACGTCTCGCTGGACACGCTGAAGCCCGACCTCTTCCGGACGTTGACGCGCGGCGGCGATCTGGCGCGGGTGATCGCCGGGATCGACGCCGCCCTGGGCGCTCGTATCGCCGTCAAGATCAACGCCGTGGCGCTGAAGAACGACAACGCCGCCGAGCTCCCCGACCTGATCCAGTGGGCGCACGCGCGCGGCTGCGACATGACGCTGATCGAAACCATGCCCCTGGGCGAAGTCGACCAGGACCGCACCGACCAGTTCCTGTCGCTGAAGGACGTCCGCCGCGATCTGGCTTCGTTCTGGACGCTGGAGGACAGTCATCACACGACCGGCGGCCCGGCCCGCTATGTCCGTGTTGCCGAGACGGGCGGGCGGCTCGGCTTCATCACCCCGCTGAGCCATAATTTCTGCGACACCTGCAATCGGGTGCGCCTGACCTGCACCGGGACGCTGCACACGTGCCTGGGCCGGGATGACGCCAGCGACCTGCGGGCGGTGATCCGCGGCGGCGCCAATGACGCCCAGCTCACGGACGCGATCTTCGCGGCCATTGGAGCCAAGCCGCAGGGACACGACTTCCAGATCGCCGCCGCCCGGCCCGCCGTGTCGCGGCACATGTCGACGACCGGCGGCTGATATGGCGCGCGTCCTCCTGTTCGGGCGCCTGGCCGACCAGGCCGGCTGGCGAGACCGTGCCGTCGACGCCTTCGACCTCTCCAGTCTGCGCGGCGTGCTGGCGGCCGCCGATCCGAGCCTGGGCGAGGCGCTCGCCGCGCCGGGCGTCCAGGTCGCGGTTGACAAGGCCATCGTTCGGGGCGAGGCCGCGCTCTCGCCGTTCACCGAGGTCGCCTTCCTGCCGCCGATGAGCGGCGGATGACCGTCACCCTGACCGATCAGCCGTTCGAGCCCGGCGCGCTCGTCACCGCCTTCTGCGTCGGCCGGGAGGAGACCGGAGCGGTGGCGACGTTCGTGGGCCTGGCCCGGGCCGAGAAGGGCCAAGCGGTCGCCCTCGAGCTGGAGGCCTATCCGGGCTTCACCGACGCCGCGATCGGCGAGATCGCTCAGGTCGCGACCAAGCGCTTCCGCTTGCACGACGTCCATGTCGTCCACCGGGTCGGCCGTATCGCGCCCGGCGAGGCGATCGTGTTCGTGGCGACCGCCGCGGGCCACCGCCGCGAGGCCTTCGAGGCTTGCGATTTCCTGATGGACTATCTGAAGAGCCGGGCGCCTTTCTGGAAGAAGGAGCACGGCCCGGACGGCGCGCGCTGGATCGAGCCGACGGACCGCGATAGGACCGACGCCAAACGCTGGGATTGACGGGGAGAGACGGGATGTCCGACGCAGTGCTGAAACCGGGCGGCGGGATCAAGCCGGAACTGCCCTTCAAGCCGGTGCGCGTGGCGATCTTGACGGTCTCCGACACCCGCGACGAGACGACCGACACGTCCGGCCAGATCCTGATCGACCGGGTCAAGGACGCCGGCCACGAACTGGCGGGCCGGGCGGTAATCCGCGACGACATCGAACAGATCCGCGCCCAGGTCCGCGACTGGATCGACAGCAAGGCGGTGGATGCGATCATCAGCACCGGCGGTACGGGCCTGACCGGGCGCGACGTCACGGTCCAGGCGTTGGAGCCGCTGTTCGACAAGAAGATCGACGGCTTCTCGGTGATCTTCCACCTGGTGTCCTACGCCACCGTGGGTCTCTCGACCCTGCAGTCGCGGGCCACGGCCGGACTGATCGACGGCGTCTTCGTCTTCTGCCTGCCGGGCAGCAACGGCGCGGTCAAGGACGGCTGGGACAAGATCATCAGCGCCCAGCTCGACAGCCGCCACAAGCCCTGCAACATGGTCGAGCTGATGCCGCGACTACTGGAACAATGAGGCTGCTGGAGCCGTGAGCAAGCTCACCCACATCGACAGCCAGGGCCGGGCCCGCATGGTCGACGTCTCGGACAAGCCGGCGACGGCGCGCGAGGCGGTGGCGAGCGGCTTCGTGCGGATGAGCCCCGAAACCCTGGCCTTGGCGGTGTCGGGCTCGGGCCGCAAGGGCGATGTCCGCGCGGTAGCCGAGCTGGCCGGCGTCATGGCCGCCAAGCAAACATCAAATCTGATCCCGCTGTGCCATCCGCTGGCGCTGTCGAAGGTGGTTGTCGAGGTCGAACCCGCCGAGGGTGGGCTGGCCGTGACCGCGCGGGTCAAGACCACGGGTCCGACGGGCGTCGAGATGGAAGCCCTGACAGCCGCTTCGGTGGCCTGCCTGACGATCTACGACATGCTCAAGGCGGCCGAGAAGGGCATGGTCATCGAGGCCGTGCGCCTTCTGGAAAAGACTGGCGGCAAGTCCGGGGATTGGGTCGCTGACGGGCTCTAGCGCGGGATCTCGGTCGTCTTGACCAGGGCGACCTGGCGATAGACGGCGGCGATCTCGAAATACCGGCCGAAAGCGGCGTGGAACTGATCGACCGCCTGCTTCACGCCCGGCCCGCCGATCTCGCTGATGTCGTGCCAATAGTCGTCCAGCACCATCATGCCGCCGACGCTGAGCAGGCTGGCGCAGAAGCACAGGTCGATCAGCACGGCCAGGGCCGTGTGGCTGCCATCGACATAGATCAGGTCGAACTGTTCGCCGCGTTCCAGCATCTGCGGCAGGACGTAGGTCGAGAAGCCCTTGTGGGTGTCGAGGCTCCTGAATCCGCACTTGGCCATGTTGCGACGGAAGCGCGGCTCGACCGCGTGGTATTTCTCTTCCGGGTTCAGGGCCTCGTCGAACCAGGGATCGATCACGGTGACGGCAAGGCGCTCGGGCAGCAGCCAGTCCATGAAGGCCAGGTTGCGGCCCTCGTAGGCGCCGATTTCCATGTAGCGGATGGTTTCGCCTTCAGGGCGCTTGCCGGCGAAGTCGCGCAGTAGCGGCGCCACGAACGGGATATTGTTGCTGGCCCAGGTCGAGGTGAACTCGAAACCGGCCTGTTCGGCGTGGGCATTGAAGGCGTCGACCACCGCGTGGTCGCGCTGGCCGCCCAGCATGGTCTTGGCGAGGTTCGTGGCCAGGCGCGGATTGACCTTGGTCAGCGAGCGCAGCTTGGCGAGGCCGCCGCGGTGCGTCACCGGTTCGGCGTCGAAATTCACGTCGGTCCCGTCGGCCATGGTCCCGCTCCTCCAGTCAGTTGCCGGGGACGCTAGGCCAAAGGTCTTAAGGAAGGGTCAGATCCTCAAGCGACGACGATCTGACCCTCGCGAACCTCGACGGGCCAGGGAAAGAGCTTGTCGCCCGGGCACGGACCGGCGACGCAGGCCCCGTCCTCGATCCGGAACAGGGCCGCGTGGCCAGCGCACAGGATCAGGTCGTTCTCGCGACTGAGGTAGCGGCCGGCGAAGCCCGCCAAGGGCCAGCCGGCATGCGGACAGCTGTCGACATAGCCGACCACGACCTCGTCCTTGCGCACCACGAAGCCGGCGAACATCGCATCGCCCTCGCGCCAGCGGAAACCCTTCGCGCCGGGCGAGGGGACCTCGTCCAGCGCGCAGAGCACCGTGCCGGCCGGCGGGCGGGCGGGGTTGTCCGGATCGGTGCGCAACGGCTCAGAGCGAACCGACGCCCACGCGCCACGGATGGACCTCGGCGCTCTCGAAGACACCAGCGGCGGTATAGGGATCGTTGTCGAGCAGGGCCTGGACGGCGGCCTTGTCCTCGGCCTCGATGATCAGCAGCGAGCCGATCGGGCTGCCGGCGTCGTCCAACAACGGGCCCGCGGCCTTCACCAGCTTGGATCCATTCAGATAATCCAGGTGGGTCGGACGGGTCGCCAGACGGGTGTCCAACGCGCCGGGCTTGTCTTTGCAGACGATGACGAAGAGGGCCATGCGGATCCTTACTCTTTAGGTTTCGGATTTAAGGGGACGCGACAGCAGCCCGACGATGGCGGCGTCGACGGCGACTTCGCCGGACAGGATGGCGGCGACGGCCTCGCAGATCGGGACTTCGACGCCCAGCTTGCGGGCCAGGGCGCGGACGGCGGGGGCGGAGGCGACGCCCTCGGCCACCGACAGCTTGCCGGCCAGGGCCTCCTGCAGGGTCATGCCTTGGCCCAGCGCCAGGCCGACGCTCATGTTGCGCGACTGCGGACTGGAGCAGGTCAGGACGAGGTCACCCAGGCCGCACAGGCCGGCGACGGTCTCGGCCTTGGCTCCCAGGGCGACGGCCAGGCGGGTCAGTTCGGCGAAGCCCCGGGTGATCACCGAGGCGTGGGCGCTGCGGCCCAGGCCCTTGCCCTCGACGATGCCGCAGGCGATGGCGAGAACGTTCTTCACCGCCCCGCCGGCCTCGGCGCCGATCAGGTCGCCGGCGATGTAGGGACGGAAGGTCGGCGTGGCGATCGCCTCGGCGATGGCGCGGCCCAGGGCTTCGTCCTCGCAGGCCAGGGTGACGGCCGTGGGCAGGCTGCGGGCCACCTCGCCGGCGAAGCTCGGACCCGACAGCACCGCGAGGGGCGCACCAGGGATTGTCTCCTCGGCCACCTCGGTCATCAGCTTCAGCGAGCCTTGCTCGACGCCCTTGGCGCAGAGCACCACGGGCGCGCCGGGTTTCAGGTGCGGGGCCAGCGCCGCCAGGGCCGAACGCAGGTGCTGGGCGGGGGCGACGGCGAGGATCAGGTCGCAGGACGCGAGCCCAGCCATGTCGGTCACGGCCCGGATCGCCGGTTCGAGGGCGATCCCCGGCAAGAACAGCGTGTTCTCGTGCGCGGTGTTGATCGAGGCGACGACCTCGGTCTCGCGGGCCTGCAGAGTGACGTCCAGGCCCGCCCGGGCGCAGACCTGGGCCAAGGCCGTGCCCCAGGCCCCCGCGCCGATGACGCCAACATGCTTGTAGCTCATGCCTTGGCTCCCTTGCGGCCGTATGCGTTGGCGGGGTTGGCCAACGCCGCGGCCTCGTCCAGCGGCCAGCGCGGCCGGGCGACGGCGTCGAGGTCGTCGAAGATCCCCAGCGCCAGCCGCTCAGCCCCGGCTAGGGCGATCATGGCGGCGTTGTCGGTGCAGTAGGCCAGCGGCGGCGCGGCGAACGCAAAGCCGTTCTTCTCGCAATCGGCCAGCAAGGCCGCGCGCACCGCGCCATTGGCGGCCACGCCGCCGGCGACGACGAAGCGCAGATCCTGGTCGGCGTGGCCTTCCTTGTAGAGCTTCATCGCCCGATCCACCCGTTCTGACAGCTGGCGGGCAATGGCGGCCTGGACGCCAGCGGCCAAGTCGCGGCGCTCGTCGTCGGTGGTCAGGGTCTCGGCGACGCGGGCGGCGGCGGTCTTCAGGCCCGAGAACGAGAAGTCGCAATCCTTGCGGCCCAGCAGGGCGCGGGGCAGCGGGTAGCGGGACGCATCGCCGCCGACGGCCAGCGCTTCCAGGGCAGGGCCGCCCGGATAGGGCAAGCCCAGGCTCTTGGCGATCTTGTCGAAGGCCTCGCCGGCCGCGTCGTCAATCGTGGTGCCCAGGCGCTTGCAGGCCCCGACGCCGGCGACCTCCAGCAACTGGCAATGGCCGCCGGACACCAGCAGCAACAGGAACGGATAGGCGATGTCGGCGCCCAGGCGGGCCGAGACCGCGTGGCCTTCCAGATGGTTGACGGCGACCAGCGGCACGCCGCGCGCCAGCGAAACGGCCTTGCCGAACGCCAGCCCCACCATCACGCCGCCGACCAGGCCAGGACCGGCCGTGGCGGCCACGCCATCCAGCGCATCGAAATCGAGGCCCGCGGCGCGCATGGCTTCGGCGGCGATCGCGTCGATCGCTTCCACGTGAGCGCGAGCGGCGATCTCGGGCACCACGCCGCCGAACGGCGCGTGCTGTTCGAACTGGGTCCCGACGATCGAGGAGAGCACCGTGACCGTCCCGTCCTCGGCTCGGCGCACGACCGAGGCCGCGGTCTCGTCGCAGCTGGTCTCCAGGCCGAGAATGGTGAGCCCGACGGGCGTGGGGCCAGAATCCGTAAGGAAGGTCATTCGGTTGCGGGCTTCCCGCCGCTCCTGTAGCAGCGAAGATGAAATCTCGTTCTCGCAGGTAACGTTCCGACCGTGTCCCGGCAACCTCCCATCCGCATCGGCGCGCGCGGCTCCAAGCTTTCGCTGGCGCAGTCGGGCCTGATGCAGGCCCGCATCGCCGCCGCGCTCGGCGTTCCGGCGGGCGCTTCGCAGGAAGAAATCGAGGCCGCCGCCCCGCTGATCCCCATCGTCACCACCGGCGACCGGATTCAGGATCGCCGCCTGATGGAGATTGGCGGCAAGGGCCTGTTCACCAAGGAAATCGAGGAAGCCCTGCTGGACGGTCGGATCGACTGCGCCGTCCATTCGCTGAAGGACATGCCGGCCGAGCTGCCGCCGGGCCTCGTCCTGGCCGCGACGCCGGAACGCGAAGACCCGCGCGACGCCTTCATCAGCCATGTCAGCGAGCGGCTCGAAGACCTGCCCAGGGGCGCGCGCCTGGGCACCGCGTCGCTGCGCCGCCAGGCCCAGGCCCTGCACGTGCGGCCCGACCTCGAGATCGTCATGCTGCGCGGCAATGTCGACACGCGCCTGGCCAAGCTGGAGCGCGGCGAAGCCGACGCCATCCTGTTGGCCCAGTCGGGCCTGAACCGTCTGGGCCTGGGTCACGTCGCCAAGAGCTGGCTGGATCCCGACGCCTGCCCGCCCGCGCCCGGTCAGGGAGCCCTGGTCATCGAGACTCGGGCCGAGGACGTGAACGCCGCCTGGCTGGACGCCCTTCGTTGCCGCGAAACGACAATCGCCGTCGCCGCCGAGCGGGGCGCTCTTTACGCCCTGGAAGGCTCGTGCCGCACCGCCATCGGCGCCCGCGCCGTGCTGGACGGTTCGCGCCTGTCCATGGTGGTCGAGGCCCTGACCCCGAACGGTTCGCAACGCTTCCGCCGCCACGGCGCGATCACGCTCACCGGCGCCGACGACGTCGCCGAGGCGCGCGCCTTGGGTCTGGACCTGGGCGCCCAGGTCCGCGCCGAGGGCGGCGACGCCATCCTGCTGCCGGAATAGGCGATGGGCGAGGGCGCGCCGGTCTGGATCACCCGCGCCCGGCCCGGCGCCCTGGCCACCGCCGATCGGGTGGTCGCCTTGGGCTTCACGCCGCTGGTCGATCCCCTTCTGACGGTCGAGGCGCTGGACGTCGAGATCGACCTGTCCCGCGTCGCGGCCTTGGCCTTCACCAGCGCCAACGGCGTCGAAGCCTTCGCCCGCCTGTCCGACGCGCGGGATCTGCCGGCCTTCGCGGTCGGCCGCGCAACGGCCAAGACCGCCGAGGCGGCGGGCTTCGTTTCCGTCGTCAGCGCCGACGGCGATGTCGAGGACCTTGGCCGGCTGATCGCGCGTTCCGCCTCGGGCCTGGTGCTCTGGGCCGGCGCCAAGGCGCCAGCTGGCGATCTTGTCGGCCTGCTGCGTGGCCATGGCGTGATGGCCAGGGGCGTCGCCGTCTACGAAACGACCGAGCGCGCCCCATCGGCGGAGACCCTGGCCCGTCTCGATGGTCCGTTGACGGCGCTTCTCCATTCGCCGCGCGCCGCCCGGGCGCTGGCGACGATCCTGCGCCAACGACCCGCGCCGGGTCTTCGCGTCTTGTGCCTGTCCGAAGCCGTAGCCGCGCCGCTGCTGGGTCTGCGGGAACTCGGGTCCGTGGCCTTCGCGCCGCGCCCGGACGAATCCGCGCTCCTGGAGATGCTCTCGGCTTAAGCGCGACGTTGCGAAGCGCGGCGGCGTGGGGCACGAATGGCGCATGAACGTCGCTCCTGATCCCGCTGAAATCGTCGCACCCAGCGATCCGGCGCTCTACGCCCGCCGACGGGTCATGGGCCCCGGCGTCTGGATCTGGCTCGTGCTCTGCGTGCTTTGCGCGGTCCTAGGGGCCAGCATCGCCCGTTTCGGTCCGACGATATTCCCGGCCAAGGCCAAGTCGGCGGATGGGGCGGTCTCCGCGACGCCCAGCCCGCGTCCGGTCGCCGATCGTGTCGCCACCGGCTCGGCCTTGCCGGTCGAGAGCGGCCAGACGGCCACTGCTCCGCCCGCGGCCGACGTCGACCGCCTCGATGACCGAATCACCGCCCTGGAGACCGGCCAGAAGAGCGTGGCGGACGCCGCCGCGGCCGCTCTGGCCGTCTCCACCCTGGCCGAGGCCGCTGGGACCTCGCGGCCGTTCGGGGAAGAACTGGCCGGTCTCGAGCGCGTACTGCCGTCATCGCCAGACCTGCGCGCGTTGGAGCCCTTGGCGCGTCTGGGCGCCCCGACCCGCGCCGGCCTCGCCGTGCAGTTCGGGAACCTGGCCGGCCGCGCCGCCAGCGCCGCGCGCAATCCCGGCGCGGACGCGGACCTGTTCTCGCGGATCCGCTACGCCCTCTCCAGCATCGTCTCGATCCGCCATGTCGGCTCAACCAAGGGGACGACCCCCGACGCCATGCTGGCCCGCGCCCAGAACCTGCTCGACGAGGGCGACGTCGAGGGCTCGGTTCAGGCGCTGGACGCCATTCCCGACCCGGCGAGGGATGTACTGGCGCCTTGGATCAACGCGGCCAACCGGCGGATCGAGATCGACCGCCATGTCGCGGCCGTGCGCGCCGATGCTCTCGCCGACCTGTCGCGCGTGTCGCGGACGGCTCCCCAGGTCGCCCCCCCGGTTGCTCCATGACCCGCGTCGCCTTCGCCCTGTTTCTGGTGGCCGCCGTCGCGGTCGGCGTCCTGGCCCTGACCGGCGAGCCAGGTCGCGCCGCGCTGGAGTGGATGGGCTGGCGCATCGAGATGACCGCGGCCACGGCGGCGCTGCTGACCCTGTTCTCGGCCCTGCTGTTCACCCTGCTGTGGCGCGGCGTGATCTGGATCGTCGAGGCGCCCCGTCGCGCCGCTCGCGCCCGCGCCGAGTCCAAGCGCAAACAGGCCATTGAGGCCTTGTCGCGTGGTTTCCTGGCGGTCGCCGCCGGCGATGGCTCCGAAGCCCGTCGCCTGGCCCAGAAGTCGGCCGAACTGGCCGAGGACGCGCCGGCCCTGGTCCGCGTGCTCGCGGCCCAGGCCGCCGAAGCCGCCGGCGATCGAGGCGCGGCCAAGAGCGCCTACAACGCCATGCTCGGCTTCCCGGAGATGCGTCTGGCGGGACTGCGCGGCCTGATGCACGCGGCCCAGGCCGAGGGCGACAAGATGGCCGCCATCCGCCATGCCGAAACCGCCTACGGCCTGGCGCGTACCGCGCGCTGGGCCTGGAGCGCCTTGCTGGAGGCTCGACTGGAGGTCGGCGACTGGGCTGCCGCGCTGGACCTCGTCCGCGGCGCCCTGGAGCGCAAGATCGTCTCGCCGGCCGTGGCCGAGCGCAGCCGCGCGGCGCTCCTGGCCGCTTCGGCGGCGAGCCTCGAGGAGTCTTCGGAGCCCAAGGCCCGCGCCCAGGCGCTGGACTTCGCCACCCAGTCGGTGAAGCTGAAGCCCGACTTCGCTCCGGGCGTGGTCATGGCCGCCCGCTTGCTCGCCGATGACGGCAAGGTCGCCAAGGCCGGCCAGCTGATCGAGACAGCCTGGAAGCTCGAGCCGCATCCCGCCCTGTGGCTGGCCTATCGTGACTTGAAGACGAATGAGACGCCCAAGGCTCGCGCCCAACGCCTGGCCGTCTTGGCCGCCATGAAGCCCGAAGCCCGCGAGAGCCGCATGCTGCGGGTCGAGAGCGCCCTGGTCGGCGGCGATCCGATCGCCGCCCGCGCCGCGGCTCGCCTGCTCGATGCGGAGGCCCCGACGGCGCGCTTCGCCGGCTTGATGGCGCGCGTGGCCGCCGCCAATGGCGAGGGCGACGAAGCCCGAGCCTGGATCGCGCGCGGCGTGGATGCGCCGCAGGAGCCGGACTGGACAGACCTGGATCCGGAAGGCCGCGCCTTCGCCTACCAGCGCGAGGACTGGGCGCGCCTAGCGGTCAGCTACGCCGAGACCGGCCAACTGATCCATCCGCGGCACGAGCGCCGCGAGCGGACAATGAACGACCTGCCGGAGCTGCCCTCGGCCTATGCGGAATCGACGCCGTTCATCCGGGCGGCCGAGACCGGCGGCGCCATGATGCCCATTCCCGACGACCCCGGCGTGTTCGACGCTCCGCCGATTCCGGATCCGCCCGAGGGGGGTCCGGCGCCCCGTCGTAATTCTGGTGCAAGACGGCGCTTGGCAAGTGGCTCGCGCGCCGCTAAATAGGCGCTCCTTCCGCTCCGGGTTCCGATCCGAAGCGTTCGTGGGCCGCCTTAGCTCAGCCGGTAGAGCGACGCATTCGTAATGCGTAGGTCAGGTGTTCGAGTCACCTAGGCGGCACCACTTCCCTTCTTCATTCGAAAACCGGAACTTGCGGCGACAGGGTTCCGTTCGAGTCTCGTAGGAGATTCGCATGGCCGATCGCGTCGACGACGAAACCGCGCTCGAGGAGGTCCTGGCCTTTGTCGATTCGCCCCCCGAGGCCGGAACCGCCGACGACGCGCGGTTTGGGGAGCGGTTGCGGCAAGTGATCGCCGCCTCGATCCCGCTGGACGAGGGCGAGGATCCCGAGGACGGGCCGACGCTTCAGCTTGATGAAGGTTTGCGCAAGCGCCTGGAGGCGGTCGCGCGGCGACACACCGAAGGCAAGTATTTCGGCGACCATCCCGATGGCATCGGTCCGACCCTGGGCATGGATGTGAGCAAGTCCTAGCCCGCGCGTCAGTCGTCCCAGCCCTTGCGCTTCTTCTTCTTGCCCAGGGCGAAGATGCCCGGATAGGGGCCCTTGCCGATGCGGTAGAGGCACCAGTCGTCGTCCTTGGCGCAGTCGCCGTCGAAGGCGGCCTTCTTGTCCGGATCGATGGCCGCGTACATCGGGGCGGTGCGCGAGCGCAGGCCGTCGGCTTCGGCGCAGGCGGCCTTTTCGGCCTTGGTCAGGGCCGCGGTCTTCTCGTGCCGACAGCCCAGGCTGCCGCGCAGGCTTTCGCGGGTGGCGTCGCTCTCCTCGACCAGCTTGCGGGCGGTGAAGCCGGGCGGGGCGACGATGGCGGGAGGGCCCGTCGGTTTCGCAGCGGGCGAAGCCGGAACGCTGACCGGTGGCGGCGGCGTCGGAAGATTGCGGACGGTCCGGGTGGGTGCAACCGGCGCAGGCGTCGGCGGCGCGGCGGCGCGGTTCGGGGGCGCGTCCAGTAATTCCGCCTCGATGACCGGCGGCTCGACCAACTGCGGCATCCAGTGCGCGCCAGAAACCAAGGCCAGCAGCACCACGACGTGGGCGGCCGTTGCCAGGGCCAGGATCGCCAGATCCCGCCGCGTGGGCCGTCGCCAAGTTCCGCTGGCGATCGCCGTACTCATACTGCCTCCGGGCGCCCCGCGCCGAGATGTCGGTAGCCGTGGGATGCGGCGCAAGCGTGGCCATCTCGGATGAAAAAAGGGCCCGGCGTCGCCGCCAGGCCCCTTCCTTGTTTCGGCGATGAAGTCGGAGCCTATGCCGCCGCCTTCTCCTTGACGCCGAAGCGGCCATAGAAGGTCTCGCCCTTCTCGGCCATTTCACGCAGCAGGGCCGGCGGCGCGAAGCGCTTGCCGTACTGCTGAGCCAGGCGGTCGCAGGTCTCGACGAAGGCCTTTGTACCAAGGCCGTCGATCAGGCTGATCGGGCCGCCGGTCCAGGGCGCGAAGCCCCAGCCCAGGATGGCGCCGACATCGGCTTCGCGCGGATCGACGACGACGCCTTCCTCGAAGCAGCGCGCGGCCTCGACGGCCTGACGGTAGAGCAGGCGGGTGCGGATCTCCTGGATCAGCGCCTGGTCGGCGTCGGTGGTCGTCACCGGGGCGAGGTCGGCGAGGCCCTTCCACAGGGTCTTTTGGCCGCCTTCCGGATAGTCGTAGAAGCCCTTGCCGTTCTTGCGGCCCAGACGGCCCAGCTCGACGACCATCTTCTCCAGAACCGGAGCGAACGGACGCTCTTCGTACTTGTCGCCGAGGTCCTTCTTGGTCTGTTCGCCAATCTTGTAGGAGAGGTCCAGGGCGACGTCGTCGTTCATCTCCAGCGGGCCGCGCGGCATGCCGGTGGCGCGGCCGACATTGTCGATGATGGCGGGCGCGATGCCCTCGGCCATCATTTCCAGGCCTTCCTGCACGAAGGTGCCGAAGCAGCGCGACGTGTAGAAGCCGCGGCTGTCGTTGACGACGATCGGGGTCTTCTTGATCTTCAGGACGTAGTCGATCGACTTGGCGAGGGCCTCCTGCGAGGTTTGTTCGCCCATGATGATCTCGACCAGGCCCATCTTGTCGACCGGCGAGAAGAAGTGGATGCCGATGAACGAAGCCGGACGAACCGAGGCCTTGGCCAGGCCGGTGATCGGCAAGGTCGAGGTGTTGGAGCCGAAGATGGCGGTGTCGGCCAGCTGGGCCTCGGCCTTCTTGGTCACCTCGGCCTTGACCTCGCGGTTCTCGAACACGGCCTCGATGACGAGGTCGCTGCCCTTGACCTGATCGTAGTCGGCGGTCGGGTGGATCAGGGCGAGAATGGCGTCACCCTTCTCCTGGGTCATCTTCCCACGCGATACGGCCTTCTTGACCAGGCCCTCGGCGTAGCTCTTGCCCTTGTCGGCGGCTTCCTGGGTCTGGTCGATCAGGACGGTCTCGATGCCGGCCATGGCTTGGACATAGGCGACGCCCGCGCCCATCATGCCGGCGCCCAGGACGGCGACCTTCTTGACGTCGTAGTGCGGGACATTGGCCGGACGGCCCGAACCCTTGCCCAGCTCCTGCAGCGACAGGAACAGGGTGCGGATCATGCCCTTGGCCTGGGGCGACATCATCGTCTTCAGGAAGTAGCGAGTCTCGATGCGGATGGCCGCGTCGAACGGCACCTGCAGGCCTTCATAGACCGCCTTCATGATGTTCAGCTGGGCGGGATAATTGCCATAGGTCTGCTTGCGCAGCATGGCGTTGCCCATGATGAAGACCTGGCTGCCGGTCGGGGTGTAGGGGCCGCCGCCAGGCAGTTTGAAGTCCTTCTTGTCCCACGGCGCGACGGCGTCACCCTTGGTCTTGACCCAGGTCTTGGCGGCCTCGACTTCGGTCCCGGCCGGGACGACCTCGTGGACGACCTTGAAGCCCAGGGCCTCGGCCGGCTTCATCGACTTGCCTTCCAGCAGGTACGGCGCGGCGGCCATCACGCCCATCAGGCGCGGCAGACGCTGGGTGCCGCCGGCGCCAGGCAGCAGGCCGACCTTGGCCTCTGGCAGGGCCAACTGGATCTTCGGATTGTCGGCCACGACGCGATAGTGACAGGCGAGCGTCATCTCAAGACCGCCGCCCATGGCCAGGCCGTTGATCGCCGCGGCGACCGGCTTGCCGCAGGTTTCCAGGGCGCGGAACGCCTTGTTCAGGGCGAAGCCGGCGTCGAAGGTCGCCTTCAGGTCGCCGCCCCCCGCAAGGCCATTTGGGCCGCCCTCGGCCCCGCCCAGTTCACCCAGGTCGGCGCCGGCGCAGAAGCCGGTCGTCTTGCCCGAGGTGATGACCGCGCCCTTGATGGCCGCGTCCGACTTGATGGTCTCGACCACCTCGCCGATTTCCTTGATGACCGAAGCGGTCAGGGTGTTCATCGAACGGCCGGGCACGTCGAAGGTGACCAGGGCCACGCCGTCGGAATCGACCTCGATCTTGAAGTTTTCCATGGGGATTCTTCCTCAGAATTCGATGCCATCCCGGCCGTAGCGCAGCGGAGAGCCGGGACCGCGGCAAGCTCAGAGCTTCCGGCGGTCCCGGATCGGCCCTTCGGGCCGTCCGGGATGACAGGTTAAATCAGACGCGTTCGATGACTGTGGCGGTGCCCATGCCGGCGCCGACGCACAGGGTGATCAGGGCGGTTTCCTTGTCCGAGCGCTCCAGCTCATCGAGGACGGTGCCCAGGATCATCGCGCCGGTGGCGCCCAACGGGTGGCCCATGGCGATGGCGCCGCCGTTCACGTTCATCTTGTCGTGCGGGATGTCGAGCGCCTGCATCATGCGCAGCACGACGGCGGCGAAGGCTTCGTTCAGCTCGTAGAGGTCGATGTCCTTGACCTCCATGCCGAGCCGCTTGAGCAGCTTCTCGGTGACCAGCGAGGGTCCGGTCAGCATGATCGAAGGCTCCGAGCCGATCGAGGCCGCGCCCTTGATGCGGGCGCGGGGCTTCAGGCCCAGGGCCTCGCCCATTTCCTTGGTGCCGATCAGCACGCCGGCGGCGCCGTCGACAATGCCCGAGCTGTTGCCGGCGTGGTGGACGTGATTGACCTTTTCCACCTGCGGATAGCGCTGGGTGACCACCGCGTCGAAGGCCATTTCGCCCATGCCGGTGAACGAGGCGTTCAGCGAGGCCAGGGTCTGCATGGTGGTCGCGCCGCGCACGGTTTCGTCGTGGTCCAGGATGGTCAGACCCAGCTGGTCCTTCACCGGCACGACCGACTTCTTGAAGCGCCCATCGGCCCACGAGGCCGCGGCGCGCTTCTGGCTCTCGACGGCATAGGCGTCGACGTCGTCGCGGCTGAAGCCATAGAGGGTGGCGATCAGGTCGGCCGAAACGCCTTGCGGGGCGAAATAGGTCTTGAAGGCCGAGGACGGGTCGGTTGGCCAGGCGCCGCCGTCGCTGCCCATCGGCACGCGGCTCATGCTTTCGACACCGCCGCCGATGGCGAGATTGGCCTCGCCCGAAGCGACCTTGGCGGCGGCCATGTTCACGGCTTCCAGACCCGAGGCGCAGAAGCGGTTGATCTGCACGCCAGCGACGCTCTCGGCGTAGTCGGCGGTCAGGACGGCGGTGCGGGCGATGTCGCTGCCTTGCTCGCCGACCGGAGCCACGCAGCCCAGGACGACGTCGTCGACCTTGGAGGTGTCCAGGCCGTTTCGGTCGCGCAGGGCTTCCAGGACCTGGGTGGCCAGCGACAGGGCGGTGATCTCGTGCAGAGAGCCGTCCTTCTTGCCCTTGCCGCGCGGTGTGCGCACGGTGTCGTAGATGTAAGCGTCAGCCATGGACTGGCTCCTTCCTGCGAAGCGTTGTTCGTGTCGTTGATCGGCGGCCGGGGAAGCCGGCGCGCCGTTATTGTTTCCAGTTGCCGATCGGGTACTTGCCGATGGGCTCGCACGCCAGGCCGCGGGCCGAGGCCTTGGCGCGGTAGTAGAGGCGCGAACCGAACTCAGGCGGCGGCAGCGAGCAGGCGGTGAAGCCCGAGGTCGTGACCTCCAGCTTCCACTCGGCGATCTTGGAGCGCAGCAGGGTCTGGCAGACGTCCTTGCCCGGCGGCTGCAGCGGCAGCTTGAATGCGCCCGGCTGCGGTCGCTTGCCGACCAACTCGCCGGAGAAGGTCAGCGGACGAGGCCCCGGGGCGGCGCGCACGCAAACCACGGCCGAGCGGGCGTCTTGCGCGGGCGGCTGAGCGGCGGCAGGGCCGGCCAGCAGGGCGATGAGCGGAAGTAGGATCACAGCGTCCTCGCGATCAGAAGTTTCATGATCTCGTTCGTGCCGCCGTAGATGCGCTGGACGCGGCTGTCCTTGTACATGCGCGCGATCGGGTACTCGTTCATGAAGCCGTAGCCGCCGAACAGCTGCAGGCAGCGGTCGACGATCTTGTTCTCCAGGTCCGTGACCCAGTACTTGGCCATCGAGGCGGTGGCGGCGTCCAGCTTGCCGTCCAGATGCTGGCCGATGCAGTGGTTGACGAAGACCTTGGCCACGGTCGCCTCGGTCTTGCACTCGGCCAGGACGAATTGGGTATTCTGGAAGTCGATGATCGCCCTACCGAACGCCTGGCGCTCCTTGACGTAGGCGATGGTCAGCTCCAGGGCCCGTTCGATCGTCGCCATGCCCTGCACGGCGATGTTCAGCCGCTCCTGCGGCAACTGGCCCATCAGCTGGAAGAAGCCCTGGCCCTCGTCGACGCCCAGCAGGTTCTCGGTGGGGATCTTCACGTCGTTGAAGAACAGTTCCGAGGTGTCCTGGGCCTCGTGACCCAGCTTGTCGAGGTTGCGGCCGCGCTCGAAGCCTTCGGTCCCATCGGTTTCGACAACCAGCAAAGACACACCACGCGCCCCGAGAGTCGCATCGGTCTTGGCGACCACGATGACCAGGTTGGCGGTCTGGCCATTGGTGATGAAAGTCTTGGAGCCGTTCAGGACGTACTGGTTGCCGGCCTTCTTGGCGGTGGTCTTGACGCCTTGCAAATCCGAACCGGCGCCCGGCTCGGTCATGGCGATGGCGCCGACCAGCTCGCCGGTGGCCAGGCGCGGCAGCCAGCGCCGCTTCTGCTCTTCCGTGCCGTAGTGGACGATGTACGGCATGACGATGGCGTTGTGCAGGCTGGCGCCAAAGCCATCGACGCCCTTCTTGCCCAACTGGTCCATCAGCACGACCTCGTGCCGATAGTCGCCGCCGGCCCCGCCGTATTCTTCGGGCGTGGAGAGGCCGAGCAGGCCGGCCGCTCCCGCCTTGGTCCACATGTCGCGGTCGACGCAATGGTTCTTGCGCCAAGTCGCGACCGTGGATTCAGGGGCGTGCTCGTCGAAGAACTTGCCCACCGCGTCCTCGAAGATCGCGATGTCTTCCTCGGCCATGAAGGCGGGTTTTTCGACGGCGAGCACGCCCATGATCAGAAGGCCTCCGCGGGCAGGGCCATCAAGGTGGCCGAGCCGGTCTTCAGCTTGGCCAGATGAGCCCCGGCGTCGGGCAGGATGCGTTCGATGAAGTAGCGGCCGGTGACCAGCTTGGTCGTGAAGAACGGGTCGGACGAGCCGGCCGCGATCTTGGCGTTGGCCGCCTTGGCCATCAGCGCCCACATGTACGCCAGGCCGGTCAGGCCGAAGAGGTGCATGTAGTCGGTCGAGGCCGCGCCGGCGTTGTCGGGGTTCTGCAGGCCGTTCTGCATCAGCCACATCGTGCCGTCCTGCAGCTGGGCCTTCACGCCCGCCAGCGCTTCGATGAAGGGCTTCAGCGCCTCGTCGCCATCGTTCTCGCCGATGAACTGGTCGATTTCCTGGAAGAAGGTCATGACCGCGCGGCCGCCCTTGGAGGCCAGCTTGCGGCCGACCAGGTCCAGGGCTTGAACGCCGTTGGTGCCCTCGTAGATCAGAGCGATGCGGCAGTCGCGCATGAACTGACTGACCGGAAAGTGCTCGGTGAAGCCGCTGCCGCCGTGCACCTGCACCGCGTTCGAGCAGACCTGGAAGCCCTTGTCGGTCAGGTAGCCCTTCAGCACCGGCGTCATCAGGCCCATATAGTCCGAGGACTTTTCGCGGACGGCCTCGTCGGGATGGACGTGCGACAGGTCGCCGTGCAGGGCGGTCCAGAACAGGAAGGCGCGACCCCCTTCGATCAAGGCCCTGCTTTCCAGCAGCATTCGGCGGACGTCCGGGTGGACAATGATCGGATCGGCGGGGCCGTCGGCGTTCTTCGGGCCGGTCAGCGAGCGGCCTTGCAGGCGGTCCTTGGCGAAGGCGGCGGCGGCCTGGTAGGCGGCTTCGCCTTGGGCCACGCCCTGCATGCCGACGCCCAGGCGGGCCTCGTTCATCATGACGAACATGATCTTGAGGCCCGAATTCTCCTCGCCGATCAGATAGCCCTCGGCGTCGTCGTACTGCATGACGCAGGTGGCGTTGCCGTGAATGCCCATCTTCTCTTCCAGGCCGACGCACTTGACGCCCTGGTTGCGGTCGCCGACCGAGCCGTCCGGCTTGGGGAAGAACTTCGGCACGATGAACAGGCTGATGCCCTTCACGCCGGCCGGGGCGCCTTCGATGCGGGCCAGCACCAGGTGGATAATGTTGTCCGACATGTCGTGCTCGCCGGCCGAGATCCAGATCTTCTGGCCGGTGATGCGATAGCTGCCGTCGGCCTGCGGGACCGCCTTGGTGCGCAGCAGGCCCAGGTCCGTGCCGCAATGCGGTTCGGTCAGGTTCATGGTGCCGGTCCATTCACCGGTGACCATCTTGGGCAGATAGACCTGCTTCTGCTCGTCCGTGCCGCCGGTATGGATGGCCGAATAGGCGCCGTGCGCCAGGCCCGGATACATCGAGAAGGCCATGTTGGCCGAGCTCGACATCTCGCTGAAGGCCAGGTTGACGACGTGCGGCAAGCCTTGGCCGCCATAGGCGGGGTCCGAGCCAAGGCCGGTCCAGCCGCCTTCGCACAGCTGTTTGTAGGCGTTCTTGAAGCCCGGCGGCGTGGTGACGACGTTGGTCGCCGGATCCAGCTTGCAGCCGGCCTTGTCGCCGACCGCGTTCAACGGGGCCAGGACCTCGCCGGTAAACTGGGCGGCGGCCTCGAGGATCTGCTCCACGGTCTCGAACGGCGCGTCCGAGAAGCCGGGCAGGTCGCCGTGCTGATCGATGTTGAGCACGTCGCGCAGGATGAAGGCGTGATCGCGAACGGGCGGCTGATAGGTCATGAAGCGGTCCTGGCTAGGATCGGGAGGAGGAACGGATAGGCGGACGCCGATTGGGGCGTGTCTTGTCGAACGCCGGCGTCGTGAGCGGTCTTACTTGCCCAGCGTCGCTTCCGCGTGACCGTCGAGACGGGCGCGCAGCACCTGCTCGTAGTCGGCCGCGCGGGGCAGCAGGTCGGGGCGGATTTCGGCGAGGCGCTTCTCGAGGCGATTGCAGGCCTCGCGCAGCTCGATCAGGGCGTTGTCGATGTCTTCGCGCTGTTGCTCGAGCGCGTTGGCGCGTTCGCGGAACTTCTTGAGCGAGCGAGCCATCTGCGCCGCGCCTTCGTCGTTCTCGTCATAGAGGTCGAGCAGCTCGCGGATTTCCGACAGCGACAGGCCCACGCGCTTGCCGCGCAGGATCAGCTGCAGGCGGACGCGGTCCTTGTGGGAATAGACGCGGTTCAGGCCCTCGCGGGCCGGATTCAGCAGGCCCTTGTCCTCGTAGAAGCGCAGGGCGCGGGGCGTGGCTTTGAATTCGTTGCAGAGCTGGCGGATCGTAAAGGTCCGCTCGGGACGGCGCAGGTCGGCCATGGATGGAAACCTCCCGGAAAGAGGGCCCGGCTACTGCGGCCGGGCCGCTTTGGTTATCGGCGATCACCCTAAACCCGATATCGGGGAAACGTCAACGCTTACGTAAACGTCAACTTCGAAGCGGTTGATAGGTTTACTTTCCTAGACCGGAAGGCGTATTTTCCCTTTGAAGGCCGACTGCAGGAGGAGACGCCGGATGGCGACCCTTTCCCACGGCGAAATCTGGCGGGCTATCGACGCCTTGGCCGAACGTTTCGACATGACGCCCTCCGCTATGGCGCGGATGGCGGGTCTGGATCCCACCAGCTTCAACCGGTCAAAGCGCGGTTCGGCCGACCTCGACAGTCGTCCGCGCTGGCCTTCGACCGAAAGCTTAGCCAAGCTTTTGGAGGCGACCGGCGTCAATTTCTCGGAGTTCGCGGCCCTGACCGAACAGACGCCGGTGCGAGCGGCGCGTGGACGTGGCGCGCCTCTGATCGCTCTGGCGGAAGCCGGGAAGGCCGGCTTCTTCGATGAGGCGGGGATGCCCGCCGGCGCGGGCTGGGATGAGGTCGCCACGCCGGATCTCGGCAACGGCTTGTTCGCGCTGGAGGTGTCGGGCGCCGCACTGGCGCCGATCTATCGCGACGGCGACCGCCTGTTGGTCTCGCCCTCGGTCGAGCCGCGCAAGGGCGACCGGGTGGTGGCGCGGACGAATGTCGGAGAGGTGCTTGTGCGGGAGCTGGGCCGCGTGACGGCCAGGACGATCGAATTGATCGCTCTGAATCGCGCGGGCGAGGATCGTCTGCTGTCGCGGGACGAGGTCGCCTGGATCGCGCGGATCGTCTGGGTCAGCCAGTAAGGCCGACCCCAAACGACACTAGGTGCGCGGGCAGCTGGCGTGGGTGTCGAGCAGCCAGGCGATCAGCGGGCCGGCCGCCGGATCCGAGCACGAGACGTCCAGGCGATACGAAGCCCAGGTGTCATTGTGCGCGGCCTCGACGTGAGCGTCGGGGAATTGCTGGACGATTCCGCCGAGCAGAGAATCGAATTCCTGGCGGTCGGTGGGGCGAAGAGTGAACGAAGCCATTGGGCTAACCTTGATGACTAATCTTGGTTCTGATGGTCCGAGCTTAGACTCCGAAATGTGCGCAGACCCTTAATACGCAATTCAGACTTCGTTCATTTGCGGGGACATGGTGTCGCAGGTCGCGAGGATTCATCCTCTGCGCGCAAGCGTGACCGTAACGCCGCCTGACGCGGGAGCGGACGCCAGGCCGCTGCCCCACGCACGCGGCGCGGAGCAGCGGGAAGATCAGGCGAGCTTTTCTTCGATCAGCGCGATCGTCCGGTCGATGCCGAAGATCGCCGCGAACGAGCCGAAGCGCGGGCCCTGGCTCTGGCCCAGCAGCACTTCATACAGCGCTTGGAACCAGGCGCGCAGCGGGTCGAAGCCGTGGGTCTTGCCGACCTCAAACACCTCGTTCTGGATCAGCTCGGCGTCCGCGGCGTCGGCGGGCATGGCCTTCAGCTTGGCCAGCAGCTCCAACATCGCCGCGCGCTCCTGATCGGTCGGTGCGCGGAAGGTCTTCGTCGGCTTCACGAAGTCCTCGTAGTAGTTGATCGCGTAGCCGGCCAGGCGATCCAACAGCGGCTGGCTTTCGGGGCTCGCGCCCGGGATGTAGCGCGACAGGAAGCCCCAGAGGATTTCCTTGGTCGAGGCGTCGGCGGCCGAAACCAGGTTCAGCATCAGGCTGAACGACACGGGCGAGCCGTACTGTGGCGGTCGGCCCGAATGGACGTGCCAGACGGGGTTGTCCAACTGCTTGGCCGGCTCCTGGCGGTGGAATGCGTCCAGCTGCTGCAGGTACTCGTCCGTCGCCTTGGGAATGACGTCGAAATACAGCTTCTTCGCCGATTTGGGGCTCTGGAACATGTAGTACGACAGGCTCTCGGGCGCGCCGTACCGCAGCCAGTCCTCCATGGACAGGCCGTTGCCCTTGGACTTGGAAATCTTCTGGTTGTTCTCGTCCAGGAAGAGCTCGTAGTTGAAGCCTTCCGGGGGAGTCCCGCCTAGCGCCTTGCAGATCGCGCCCGAGGCCTTGACCGAGTCGATCAGGTCCTTGCCCGACATCTCGTAGTCGACGCCTAGCGCCGTCCACCGCATGGCCCAGTCGGGCTTCCACTGCATCTTCACGTGCCCGCCGGTGACCGGAACCTCGACCTTTGAGCCATCCTCGTCCTCGAAGACGATCGTGCCCTTTTCGACGTTGCGTTCCAGGGTCGGAACCTGCAGCACCTTGCCGGTGGTCGGGCTGACAGGCAGGAACGGCGAATAGGTCGCTCGGCGCTCCTCGCCCAAGGTCGGCAGCATGACCTTCTGGATGGCGTCGAAGCGCTCCAGGGCGGTCAGCAGGGTCGCGTCGAACAAGCCGCTCTTATAGCAATCGGTCGACGAGACGAATTCGTACTCGAAGCCGAAGCCATCCAGAAAGGCCCGCAGGCGGGCGTTGTTGTGAGCGCCGAAACTGTCGTGAGTGCCGAACGGATCGCGGACGACCGTCAACGGCTTGCCCAGGTCCTCGATCAGCGGCTGCTTGTTCTCGATGTTGTCGGGAACCTTGCGCAGGCCGTCCATGTCGTCGCTGAAGGCGATCAGGCGAGTCGGGATGGCGTCGTCGGTAAGCGCGCGGAACGCCGCGCGGACCATGGTCGTGCGCGCCACTTCGCCAAACGTGCCCAAGTGTGGCAGGCCGGACGGGCCGTAACCGGTCTCGAAGATCACGGCCCTGGCCAAGGCAGGATAGGCTTTGACGGCCTCGTCTGTCTTGCTAGCGTCGATCAGCGCTTTGGCCGCGTCGCGATCGGCTTGATCGGACAGGCGAACGCGCAGGAGGCGGGCGATCGTGGCGCGGGCTTGCTCAAACGGCCAGGAGCGAGCGTCGCGGGCGAGGGGGGAGAGGCCTTCAAACATGCGCGGGCGTATAAACGGTGTAAGGCTAGAGAGCTAGGGCGCGACGGCCGTGGCAGACACCGACCGACAGTACGACGGTGCGCGTGTTCGTCGGGATTCGGTAATATACCATGGAATGTTTGGTGGAACTTTGTAACCCTAGGACGAATTCATGCCGTTGGCGGTGACGCCGATGGATCGCGAGAAGGCGAAGGCGAAGTGACCTACGAGACCACTGAGGGACGGCGCTCCAACGCCGTCGATGCGCACGTCGGCGAACGCGTCCGCATGCGGCGCAAGTTGCTCGGCGTCAGCCAGGATCAACTGGCCGACAGCCTCGGCCTTACATTCCAGCAGGTCCAGAAATACGAGCGCGGGGCCAATCGGATCAGCGCCAGCAAGCTTTTCAGGATCGCCGAGATCCTGAACATCGACGTCGCCTATTTCTTCGACGGTCTCCCCGATCCGATCGAGGGCGCGGAACCGGACGGCGCCGTGGCCCATATTCACGAAGTCATGCAGGCTTTCCTGCAGACGTCGGAGGGGGTCGAACTAGCCGAGATCTTCCCCCGTGTCGCCAGCGGTCGCGTGCGGCGACAGATCCTGGACCTGGTCCGCACCATGGCCGCCGAGCAGAAATAGCCGGCGGCTAGAACGCCTCGCTGACGATCGAACCGTCCGGCAGCAGCGCCGCGCGTTTTAGTCCGCTCGAGGCGAACGGCATGGCGACCTCGCCGGTGCGATCCACGGCCACCAGTCCCCCATGGCCGCCCAGGTCCGCGACCCCCTGGATCGCCGCGCGCGCGGCGTCCTCCAGCCGCTCGCCGCCGAAGCGGACTCGATGGGCGATCTGGGCCGCGACGGCGGTGCGGATGAAGTACTCGCCCTGGCCGGTGCACGAGACCGCCGCATGCGCGTCCGCCCAGGCGCCCGCTCCAATGATCGGGCTGTCGCCGACCCGGCCGGGCCGCTTGCCGAACACGCCGGCCGTCGAGGTGGCGGCGGCCAGGCGGCCTTCCGCGTCGCGCACCACGCAGCCGACCGTGCCGGTGGGCAAGGCGCTAGGGGGGTGATTGTCCTCGAAGGCTCCGGCGCGGGTGAACCACGCCTCGGGGTCCTCGACGGCCTCAAGGCCCTGCTCGCGAGCGAACGCGGTGGCGCCCTGGCCGGCCAGCATGACGTGCGGCGTCTGTTCCATCACGGCCCGCGCGACGAGGATCGGGCTCTTGAAGCCCTGCAAAGCGGCGACCGAGCCGGCGCGGAGGGTCGTCCCGTCCATCAGGCTGGCGTCCAGCTCGTACGCGCCGTCGGCGTTGGGCGACGCGCCCTTCCCGGCGATGTAGAGGCCGCTGGCTTCCAACCCGACCACGGTCTCGACGGCGACGTCCAGGGCGCTCGCGCCAGCGGCCAGACGGTCGCGAGCTGCCTCGATCAGGCCGCGCATATGGGTGATCTCGACGGCGTAGTCATGGCCGCGCTTGGCCCCCGCGCCGCCGTGAAGGGCGAGGCTAAAACGTTTGTTTGACATTCTGCTTCCTTGGCCAGGCGTCCCGCGCTAGCGTCCGGCCCTCTTAGTCAAGAAACCCGGGAGAGGCGAGATGAAGGCGGTGCTCAGCAAGGATGTCGGTGGACCCGAGACCCTGGTGCTGGAGGAGTTGCCCGATCCCGTCGCCGGCCCCGGCCAGGTCCTGATCGACGTCAAAGCCTGTGGGGTGAACTATCCCGACGTCCTGATCATTGAAGACAAGTACCAGTTCAAGCCGCCGCGCCCGTTCGCGCCGGGCGGCGAGGTCTCGGGCGTGATCTCGGCGGTCGGGGATGGCGTCACCCGCTTCACGGTCGGCGATCGCGTGTTGGCCTCGACCGGCTGGGGCGGCTACGCCGAGAAGCTGGCGCTGGAGGAAGCGCGCTGCACCCCCATTCCGGACAACATGCCCTTCGACGAGGCCGCGGCCTTCGTCCTGACCTACGGCACGTCCTACTACGCTCTGAAGGACCGCGGTCACGTGAAGCCCGGCGAGACCTTATTGGTGCTGGGCGCGGCCGGGGGCGTCGGCCTAGCGGCGGTCGAGCTGGGCAAGGCGATGGGGGTGCGCGTTATCGCCGCAGCCTCAAGCCAGGAGAAGATCGATCTGGCGATCAAGCACGGCGCCGACAGTGGCGTTGTCTATCCGCGCGGGCCGTTCGACAAGGACGGCCAGAAGGCCCTCGCGGAACTGTTCAAGGGCGCCTGCGGCCCCGGCGGCTGGGACGTGGCCTATGACGCCGTCGGCGGCGACTATTCCGAAGCGACCATCCGCGCCGCCGGCTGGAACGGTCGTTTCCTGGTCGTCGGCTTCCCGTCGGGAATTCCGAAAATCCCGTTGAATCTCACGCTCTTGAAATCCTGCGACCTCGTCGGTGTGTTCTGGGGCGCGGCGGTGGCGCGCGATCCCGCGGGCCACGCCCAGAACCTTCGCGAGCTGATGGATCTCTACGCCGCCGGCAAGATTCGGCCGTACGTCTCGGAGCGTTTCCCGCTCGCCCGGGCTGGCGAGGCCATTGCTCATCTGGCCAGCCGCAAGGCGATGGGTAAGGTCGTAATCACGGTTGATTGAGACGGTTACCGCCACGTGGTTAAATCTCGCTAAGTATTCTTTTTAGCAAAACAAACAGGACATTTGCGCAGAGTGCCTCCGAGACTAGGAGACTCTGCGACGATGTTCGTCCAACAAGTGCAGAGCGGCGATGCGGCTCCGGCCGTCCCGCGCCGTCCATACCGCCTGACGCGGCGTCCGGAAGAGCGCGTGCGGGTGCTTGGCGGGACCATGGACCTGGTGCGCCCCGAGGAAGTGTTTCACTTCGTCTTGGGCAAGCTGGATGCGCGTCAGAGCGCCATCGTCGCCAATCACAACCTTCACAGCCTCTATTTGGTCGGTCAGGACCATCAGATCGGCGAGTTCTATAAGGAAGCCGACCTGGTCGAGGTCGATTCCGTGCCGCTGATCTTCTGGGCGCGCTTGGTGGGAAGGGCCAGCCGACGCTTCCACCGCTGCACCTATCTGGACTGGCGCGACGATTTCTGGGCTCTGGCGACCGAGAAGAACTGGAAGGTCTTCTTCGTCGGCGGCGCGCCGGGCGTGGCCGAACAGGCGATCGAGCGGATCAAGCAGGATTGGCCGAGTGTCCAAGTCGCCAGCCACCACGGCTATTTCGACGTCAAGCAGGGCTCCGCGGAGAACACGGCGGTGGTCGAGGCCATCCGCGACTATGCCCCGGACATCGTGCTGGTCGGCATGGGCATGCCGCGGCAGGAGATCTGGACGCTGGAGAACCACAAGGCCTACGGCCCGGCCGTGACCTTCACCGTGGGGGGCGCCTTCGACTACGAAGCTGGCGTCCAGAAGGCCGCGCCGCGCTGGATGGGGCCGATGGGAATGGAGTGGCTGTACCGGCTGATGGCCGATCCGCAGCGGCTCTTCTCGCGCTACTGCATCGAGCCCTGGTCGCTGGTCGGACCAGCCTGTCGCGACGTGTCGCGCGCGCTGTCGCGGCGCCTGTCGGAAGGCGACTTGCGCGCGGCCGAGGCCGCCCATTGGGAGCAAATGCGCGCCCGTAATGAAGCGGCGCGCTAGGTTATGATGATCAAGATGGGGGCCGCGTGCGGCGAGGTCGCGAAGTTCGCGACCTGGAATAGGGGGCTGGGGGGCCGATGAGCTTGGATATCCGTATCATGACGCTGGAAGCTAACGAGCGTTCCGGCTTTACGCACCGCGCCGTCGCGGGCATGGGGCTGGTCGGCCTCGGCCTGGCGTGGGTGGTGCTGCTGGTGCCATGCATGCTGTGGCTGGCCGCCAGTCACTTGAGCCATCGGCTTCAGCCGCTGGTTCGTCGCCCGGCCTGATGCTGTTCCGGGGTCCTGAAGACCCTAGCCAACAGTTGTTTGCTCCGCGAGTATGATCGCCGATCACTGACCCAAGAAAAGTCAGGGACGCGGAGGAAACGCCATGGTCGGACGTCTGGACGGCAAGGTCGCCGTCGTCACCGGGGGCTGTTCAGGCATTGGGCTCGGAACGGTCGAACGCTTCGTGGCTGAGGGGGCGTGCGTGATCGCCGCCGACCTCCAGGCCGAGAAGGGTGAAATGCTCGAGAAGCGCTTTCCCGACCGGGTCCGCTTCTCGCATTGCGATGTCACCTCGGAAGACGACCTGGTCAAGGCCGTGGCCATGGCGGACAGCGCGTTCGGCGGGCTCGACATCCTGTTCAACAACGCCGGGCACGGCGGCACGCCCGCCGCGGTTCCCGAACTGACGGTCGAGGGTTGGGACAGGACCTTCGCCCTGTTGGTCCGTGGTCCGGCCATCGGCATGAAGCACGCCTTGCCGCTGATGCTGAAGCGCGGCGGCGGCTCGATCATCAACACTGCTTCCATCGCCGGCCTACAGGCCGGGTTCGGTCCTTTGGCCTATTCGGCGGCCAAGTCGGCGGTGATTCATATGAGTCGGTGCGCGGCGGCCGAGCTGTCGCCGCTGAAGATCCGGGTCAACGCCATCTGCCCTGGCCTGATCGCCACCTCGATCTTTGGCGCGTCCATGGGCCTGCCGCGCGAGGTCGCCGACCAGATGGCGGCGCAGATCGCTTCGATCGGTCCGAAGATCCAGCCCGTACCCAAGTCAGGCCTGCCCGAAGACATCGCCGCCGCCGCCCTCTACCTGGCCAGCGACGACTCCGCCTTCGTGACAGGGACCCACATCGTGGTCGACGGCGGCATCACCGTCGGCCCGCGCAGCGCCTGGGACAGGAACACACCCTCGCCGATCCTGGCGGCCATGGGCATCACGCCCGAACAGGCCGACCAGATGCGGGCCAGCCTGATCGCCTCCGGCGCGGCGGGGTGACTCTCACGCCGAACCTGCGCGGCGCGCTGTGGATGCTAGCCTCGGCGGTCGGCTTCACGGCGATGACCACCCTGATCAAGTTCCTCGGGCCCGGCTATCCGGCGGCTCTGCAAACCTTCTATCGGCAGTTGGCGGGCGTGCTTGTGCTATTGCCCCTGATCGCTCGCGACTGGAGGGGCGCGTTCCGAACAACCCGACCGGGCATCCTCATCTTTCGCTCCAGCGCGGGCGTGCTGGCCCTGATCATGGGGTTCTACGCCTATCAGAAGCTGCCGCTGGCCGAGGCCAACGCCCTGTCGTTCACGCGCACGCTCTGGCTCGTGCCGCTGGCCGCCTTCGTGCTGCGCGAACCGATCGGACCCTTGCGGATCGGCGCGGCCCTGGTCGGCTTCCTGGGCGCCCTGATCATGTTGCGCCCCGGAGCCGGCGGTGTCGGCGCCTGGATCGGCTGGCCTCAAGCCTGCGCCCTGATCTCGGCCTTTCTGTTCGCCCTGACCATCACCGGCATGAAGGTGATGACGCGCGACCATAGGCCGTTCGTGCTACTGGTCTACGCGGCCGTCCTAGGCTTGATCTTCGCCCTGCCACCGGCGCTGTTCGTTTGGCGATGGCCGACTTGGCCGGACCTGGCCTTGCTCGCCGCCATGGGCGTCATCGGCACCCTCACCCAAGGCGCCTATATCAAGGGCATGGAGGCTGGCGAAGCGGCGGTCATGGCGCCGATCGACTATACGCGATTGGTCTTCGCCGTTGGGGCGGGCCTGCTGCTGTTCCACGAGGTCCCCCATCGGGAGACGATCGTCGGCGCGGCGATCGTGGTGACCTCGACCCTGTTCATCTCCTGGCGCGAGCACCAGCTGGCCCAGCGGGCCGCCGCTCAACCGGCATAGGCCTTTCGCCAGTCCACGAAACGGGCCAGGCCCTCGGCCAACTTGACCTTGGGTTTGTAGCCGCAGAGCGTGCGCAGCTTGTCGATGTTGGCGAAGGTGGCCGTGACATCGCCCGGCTGCATGGGACGGAAGACCTTCTTGGCCTCGATCCCGAGAGCGAGCTCCAGCGTGGTGATCATCTCCATCAGCCCGATCGGATCGTTGTCGCCGATGTTGTAGATTTCGTGCCCGCCGCTAGCCGGCGGACGGTCGAGCACGCCCAGGATGCCGTCGACGATGTCGTCGATATAGGTGAAGTCGCGGGCCATCCGGCCCTCGCCATAGACCTCGATCGGCTCACCCTTCAGCATGCTCTCGGTGAAGCCGTAATAGGCCATGTCTGGCCGGCCCCAGGGGCCATAGACGGTGAAGAACCGCAGGCCCGACTGCGGGAAGCCGTAAAGCTTGGCGTAGCTCTGGCTCAACATCTCGCACGACCGCTTTGTGGCGGCGTAGAGCGAAACGGGACTCTCGGCCGGATCGGTCTCGCGGAACCCGTCGCCGTTCAGCGGCCGGTCGCCATAAACGCTGGACGAGCTGGCGTAGACCAGGTGCTCGACCCCGGCGTGGCGGCAGGCCTCCAGCAACGAGAGGTGTCCGGCCAGGTTGCTGCGCTCGTAGGCGAACGGATTCTCGATCGAGTAGCGGACCCCCGCCTGGGCGGCCAGATGCACGACCCGCCTGGCGCCTGAGGTCTTCACCAGCGCGGCGAGGGCCTCATGCTCGGCGATGTCCATCCGGATCATCGTGAAGCCCGGGCGACCTTCCAGCCGCGCGGCGCGCGCCGCCTTCAGGGCCGGATCGTAATAGTCGTTGAAGACGTCGACTCCGATCACCGTCTCGCCGCGATCCAGCAGGCGCTCGGCCACGTGCAGGCCGATGAAGCCCGCCGCGCCCGTCACCACTACCGGAGGGACGATGATCGGAGCCACCATCCGTCAGCCTCGGCCGATGCTGGCATAGGTGAAGCCGTGGCGGACCATCTCGCTGGGCTTGTAGACGTTGCGCAGGTCGACGACGACGGGCGCCTTCATCAGCAGCTTCAGGCGGTCCAGGTCCAGGGCGCGGAACTGGTCCCACTCGGTCAGGATCACCAGGGCGTCCGCGTGCTCGGCGGTCTCGTAGGCGCCAGCCTTGAAGTCGACGCCTGGCAGCATGTGTGCGGCTTCCTTCGCGCCTTCCGGATCGAAGGCCTGGACCTTGGCGCCCAGAGCCTGCAAGGCCGGAATGATGTCGAGGCTAGGCGCGTCGCGCATGTCGTCGGTGTTGGGCTTGAAGGTCAGGCCCAGCACGCCGATCGTCTTGCCGGCCAGATCTTCCGAGCCGATCGCCGCGGCGACCTTGCCGGCCATGGCCTTCTTGCGGTCGTCGTTGACCTGGACCGTGGTCTCGATCAGGCGCGTCGGGGCGCCGTAATCCTGAGCGGTCTTGACCAGGGCGATGGTGTCCTTCGGGAAGCAGCTGCCGCCGTAACCGGGGCCGGCGTTCAGGAACTTGCCGCCGATCCGCTTGTCCAGGCCGATGCCCTTGGCCACCTGCTGAACGTCGGCGCCCACGACTTCGCAGAGGTCGGCCATCTCGTTGATGAAGGTGATCTTCATCGCCAGGAACGCGTTGGCGGCGTACTTGATCAGCTCGCTCGTGCGGCGGCCGGTGAAGACGATCGGGGTCTCGTTCAGCGACAGCGGGCGATAGAGCTCGCGCATCACCGCCTGGGCGCGCTCGTCCTCGGAGCCAACCACGACGCGGTCGGGACGCTTGAAGTCCTCGATCGCCGCGCCTTCGCGAAGGAACTCAGGATTGGAGACCACGGCGAACTGGGCGTCGGGACGGGCCTTCTTGATGATCGCCTCGACCTCATCGCCGGTGCCGACCGGGACGGTCGATTTGGTGACGATGACGGTGAAGCCGTCGATCAGGCCGGCGATCTCCTCGGCCGCAGCGTAGACGTAGGACAGATCGGCGTGACCGTCGCCGCGGCGGGTCGGCGTGCCCACGGCGATGAACACCGCCTCGGCGTCCTTGATCGCCCGGGCGCCGTCCAGGGTGAAGGACAGGCGGCCTTCGCGGACGTTGCGGGCGACCAGATCGTCGAGACCCGGCTCGAAGATCGGGATTTCGCCGCGCTCAAGCCGCTCAATCTTGCTCGGATCCTTGTCGATGCACGTCACCACGTGCCCGAAGTCGGCGAAACACGCCCCCGACACCAAGCCCACATAACCCGTGCCAATCATCGCTACGCGCATTGAAGCATCCTGATCTCGGTCAGCGCTGTTCTACGCTCCAGCGCACCTGCCTAATCCAGCAATCGGCCCGCCGAAGCAAGTCGCGCCGCCAAAGCGCTCGTGGCGATCACGGCGAGGATGAAAGCGCCGCTTCCGTGATCTTGGACTTTCAACCCGCGCGCAAACTCGCTAGCGAGAACGATCATCGCATGAGGATCTCGATGCAGACCGTTCTGGTGGCCGGCGGGGCTGGCTATGTTGGCTCGCACACCTGCCTGGCCTTGGCCGAGGCCGGCTTTCGGCCGGTGGTCTTCGACGACCTGTCCAACGGCCATCGCGAACACGTGCAGTGGGGGCCGCTGGAAGTCGGCGACATCCGCGACGCGGCGCGCCTGGACGCTGTCTTCGCCGCCCATCGTCCGGCAGCCGTCCTGCACTTCGCCGCCCGGATCGAGGTCGGGGAGTCGGTCAAGAATCCCGGCGTCTTCTTCGACAACAATGTTGGCGGGACGATCACCCTGATCGAGGCGGCGCGGCGCGCCGGGGTCAACGCCCTGGTCTTCTCCTCGACCTGCGCCACCTTCGGCGCCCCCGTGAACCTGCCGATGAACGAGACCCATCCCCAGGCCCCGCTCAATCCCTATGGCCGCAGCAAGCTGATGGTCGAACAGGCCTTGGCCGACTACGACCGATACGTCGGTTTCAAGAGCGCGGTGATGCGCTACTTCAACGCCGCCGGCGCCGATCCGGAGGGGCGCATCGGCGAGTGGCACGAGCCTGAGACCCATGCCATCCCGCTGGCGATCCAAGTGGCTCTGGGTCAGCGGCCGCATTTCACGATCTTCGGCGATGACTATGACACCCGCGATGGCACGGCGGTGCGTGACTATGTCCACGTACTGGATCTGGCCGACGCCCACGTCTCGGCGCTCCGTCGGCTGCTGGCCGGCGGGTCGTCCGAATCCTTCAACCTCGGCACTGGCACGGGAACCACGGTGCGCGAGCTGGTCGACGGCGTCGGTCGAGCGGTCGGCAAGCCGCTTCCAGTCCAGATGGCGGCGCGGCGGCAGGGCGACGCACCGGTGCTGGTCGGGGACAACGCCAAGGCCCGCGCCGAGCTGGGTTGGAAGCCGTCGCGAGACTTGGACGTGATCTTGTCGAGCGCCTGGCGCTGGCATCAGAGCCAGGCAGACGCCGGCCGCTGATCATCAGGATGCGGGGAAGAATATTCCGCGATAGGCCTCGTCTTGGGTGGTCTGTCGCGATCCCCATTGGGGAAACGGTTTATTTGCAACTCTCGCTGTAGCTCTAGGGGATGTGACCCCTGGGGGACGTGCGTGCTCAAGTTTCTGACCTGCCTGACGACTCAGCATGATTTGCGCCTGGTGCTTGTCGCCGGCCTCGTCTGCCTCGCGGGTTGCTTCACCACCTTCCGCCTCTATTCGCGGATGCGGGGCGCCCGCGGCGTCGTGCGCGCCGCCTGGCTGCTGCTGACCGGCCTAGTCGCCGGCTCCAGTGTATGGGCCACGCATTTCATCGCCATGGTCGCCTACACGCCGGGCCTCAAGACCGGCTACAGCCCGACCGGCACCCTGCTGTCGCTGATGATCGCCGCCCTGTTCATGGCCAGCGGCTTCGCCGTCGCCTCGGCCCAGCGCTCGACCACCAATGACTTCGCCGGCGGTGTCCTGCTGGGGCTGGGCGTAGCCGCCATGCACTACACCGGCATGACGGCGTTCGTGACCCAGGGCCAGTTGATCTGGGAGCATGCGACCGTCGGCTTTTCCGCCATTCTCGGCGTCTCCGGCGCGACCGCGGCTCTGGTCGTGGCCGGCACGGCCCGGACGATGAAGCGTCAAGTGATGGGTGGCGGTCTGCTGTGCTTGGGCATCGTAGCGCTGCACTTCACCGGCATGTCGGCGATCACCATCGTACCGGACGCCTCGGTCGCCGTGCCCGAACAGCTGCTGTCGGGCGGCATGCTGACCCTGGCGGTGGTGTCGATCACCAGCATGATCATTCTCGGCGGCCTTGGCGCCGTCGCCATCGAATCTCAGACTTCGCGCTCGGCTCTCGAACGCATCCGCCGTCTGGCCAACGCCGCCTATGAAGGCCTGGTGGTGGTCCAATCGGGTTGCATCAACGACGCCAACGCCGCTTTCTGCGAGCTGGTTGGCGCGGACCTGTCGGAACTGGTCGGCCGCCCGCTGCTGGGCTCCATCCTGTCGCTCGACGACACGGCCCCCGATCGCGAAGGTGTGCGCCGCGAAGGCAAGATCCAGCCGCTCGCCGGCGGCCGCGAGATCCCGGTCGAAGTGTTCTCGCGCTTGATGGACGACGGCGCGCGCATGGAGACCTCGGGCCTGACGGTTCTGGCCGTCCGCGATTTGCGCGAACGTCGCGCGGCCGAGGAGAAGATCCGTTATCTCGCCGAGCACGACGGCCTGACCGGCCTGCCCAACCGCAATTCGCTGCAGCACCGCCTAGCCGCCGCCCTCGACCGTGTCGAGGCGTCGGGCGAGAGCCTGTCGGTTATCTGCATCGACCTTGACCATTTCAAGGAAGCCAATGACCAGCACGGCCATCTGGCCGGCGACGCCATCCTGGTCGAGACCGCCCGTCGCCTGCAATCGTCGGTTCAGGCCCCATCGTTCGCCGCGCGCCTGGGCGGCGACGAGTTCATCGTGGTCCAGGTGGCTGGCGGCGACCAGCCGACGGCGGCCGCCGAGCTTTCGGGCCGCCTGATCGAGATGCTCTCGACGCCTGTATCCCATGAGGAGCAGGAACTAGCCCTCGGCGCCAGCCTGGGCGTCAGCCTCTACCCCGATGACGGACGTACGACCGAAGCCCTGATGGCTAACGCTGACATGGCCCTGTACCGCGCCAAGGAAAGCGGCCGCGGCGTCTATCGTTTCTTCAAGCGCGAGATGGACGACACCATCCGCGAGCGCCGCAGCCTGGCCCGCGACCTGCGCCAGGGGATCGCCGATGAGGAGCTGGTCGTCCACTACCAGCCCCTGGCCCGCGCCACCGACGGCGAGGTCTGCGGCTTCGAGGCGCTGGTCCGTTGGCAACATCCGACGCGCGGCATGATCCCGCCGCTGGATTTCATTCCCGTGGCCGAGGAAAACGGCCTGATCGGCGCGCTCGGCGACTGGGTTCTGCGCCGCGCGTGCGCCGACGCCGCCGCGTGGGAGAAGCCGCTGCGCATCGCGGTCAACCTCTCGCCGCTCCAGCTGCACAATCCGGCCCTGCCTAGCCTGGTGCACGAGGTGCTGATCACCACGGGCCTGTCGCCCTCGCGTTTGGAACTGGAGATCACCGAGAGCGCCCTGTTCAAGGACTATCAGCGCGCGCTGGATAACTTGCGCCGCCTGAAAGCCTTGGGCGTGCGGATCGCCATGGACGACTTCGGCACCGGTTTCTCGTCGCTGTCGACCCTGCAGTCGTTCCCGTTCGACAAGATCAAGATCGACAAGAGCTTCGTCGAGAACATCCACCGCCACGACCGCGCCACCGTCATCGTGCGCGCCGTCCTGGGCCTGGGCCGCAGCCTGGAGATCCCGGTCGTGGCCGAGGGCGTGGAGACCGAGGAGCAGATCATCTTCCTTCGCGGCGAGAATTGCACCGAGTTGCAGGGCTACGCCATCGGTCGTCCGGCCCCGGTCGATACTCTGGACGCCTGGACCACGACCGCCGGCGTGGCTGTCGACACCGCCATGGCCAGCCCGGCCGCGGAAGCGCATCGCAAGGCCAAGCGCTCGGCCTGAGCCTCGGCCGCAGATCGGACGTTGGCGGCGCCAGGAAGTTGGTGTTCCATGATGCGTTCGGCGTAGGCCACGCAGAGCCCTAAAGCTCGTGGCGTGTCATTGAGGATATCGCGCGTGCTGGGACGGACAGCTATCAGGTTCGTGACAGCAGCCGACCGGCGCGAACTGCGCTACGGCTTCGCAATGCTTGCGGTCCTGGTGGCCCTGGCGGCGCGGATCGCCGCCGTCCTCGTCACCGACGTCCCCTCCAATTTCCCCACGTTCTTCGTCGCCGTTCTGATCGCGGCGATGGTTGGAGGTCTGGGTCCGGGATTCCTGGCTCTGGGGCTCAGCGCGACGATCGCGTGGCGGTTCTGGATGTCGGCCGACGGCGGCTGGACGCTGCACACGCGCGAGGCCGTGCAACTGGCCATGTTCGTGCTCTGCGGCGGTCTGATCGTCGTACTGGTCGAGGCGCTGCGCATCGCCGTGCGCGCCGGTCTGGCCGCCGAGCAGCGATTCCGCTCGGCCCAAGAGGCGTCGCTGGACGCCTTCGTCATTCTGGAGCCGGTGCGCGAAGCCGGCCAGGTGATCGACTTCCGCTGGACCTACGCCAATCCCAAGGCCGACTCGATGCGGCCCGCGGGAACCTCCACCCTGCTGGGCCGTCGCGTGCTGGACGTCTTCCCCGACGAGACCGGTCGCGAGATGGTCGAGCGGATGAATCGCCTGCTTGCTTCGGGCGGCCCGGACGATATCGACGTGCGGCGAGTGATCGACGGCGAGGAGCGGTGGGTCCGGTCCAGTGGCGTCCGCCTGGGCCGCGATCTGGCGGTGACCTTTCGGGACGTGACCCAGGAACGTCGCGCGGCCGCCGCCCTGCGCAGCAGCGAGGAGTTGTTCCGGGGCATGGCCAATTCGGCTCCGGTGATGATCTGGGCGACGACCGCTCGGGGGCGGGCCGACTGGTTCAACCAGGCCTGGCTGAACTTCCGAGGAAGGACTCTCGCGGAGGAGCTGGGTGACGGCTGGTTCAGCGGCGTGCATCCCGAGGATCGACTGGCCAGCCTCGATGCGGCCGATGCGGCCGTCGAGAAGCGCGAGCCGTTCAACGTCGCTTTTCGGCTGCGTCGCGCCGACGGAGCCTGGCGGTGGATCAACAGCGTCGGCGCGCCGCGCTTCGACGAGGCGGGGGTCTATCGCGGCTATATCGGCAGCTGCTTCGACTTCACCGAGACGGTCGAGGCGCGCAAGGATCTCGAGGATCGGGTCGCCGAGCGCACCGCGGCCCTGAAGGCCAGCATGGCCGAGACCGCTCAGGCGCAGGCGGCGCTGGCTCAGGCGCAGCGCCTCGAGACGGTGGGCCGTTTGACCGGCGGCGTGGCGCACGACTTTAACAATCTGCTGACCGTCATCGTCGGCGGTTTGGATATGATCCTGCGTCGGCCGGACGATACGGCGCGTGTCACGCGGCTGGCCGGAGCGGCCCTGGCGGCGGGCCAGCGGGGCGAGCGGCTGACCCGGCAACTGCTGGCCTTCTCGCGCAATCAGGAGCTCAAGCTGGAGGTCGTCGACGTCGGCGCGCTTCTGGACCAGGCCGAGCCGCTGCTGCGGCGGGCCGTCGGCGAGGCCATGGCCCTGACGATCCGGCGCGACGCCAGACCGGTTGGTTCACGGGTCGACGCCGCCCAGTTGGAGGCGGCGTTGCTGAACCTGGTGGTCAACGCCGCCGACGCCACCTCGACCGGCGGCGCGATCACGATCGAGGTCGAACCGGTGACCCTGACCGAGGGTCAGGTCGCCGACGCCGCGCCCGGCGACTACGTCAGGGTGGCGGTCAGTGACACCGGCACGGGCATGCCGCCCGAGGTTCTGGCTCGGGTGTTCGAACCGTTCTTCACGACCAAGGAGGTCGGCAAGGGCACGGGCCTGGGCCTGGCCCAGGTCTACGGCTTCCTGCGCCAGTGCGGTGGTGGGGTCAGCATCGACAGTGTCGAGGGGCGGGGCACAACGGTCGGCCTTTACCTGCCCGCCACCGGCGAGCTTGCCGCGCCGGCCCCGGCAATGGCCGCGCCGCCGTCCCGGGACCGGCTGAAAGGCGTTCGGGTGCTGCTGGTCGAGGACGACGCGGCCGTGCGCGAGATCGCCGACGGTCTGTTGCGCGATCTCGGCTGCGACGTGACCACCGCCGAGAACGGGGCCTCGGCTCTGGAAGCGCTGGAGGAGGGCGTGGCCTTCGACCTGCTGATGTCCGACATCGTCATGCCTGGCGGGATCAGCGGGGTGGACCTGGCGCGCTCGGTTTCGGCCAACCGCCCGGACATGGCGGTGCTGTTGACCACCGGCTATGCCGGCGATCGGATGGACGTCGCGCCCGCCGATCTGCCCTGGCCGGTGCTGCGCAAGCCGTTCCAGGTGACCCAGTTGGCCGAGATGGTTTCGGCCCTGCTGGCGGACCGCGAGCCTCAGGCGCCGAAAAAGAAGCGCGCGCCGTCCCGCAAGCCCGGCGTCAGCGCCGCCGACGGGTGAGGCCGCCCAATAGGCCGCGCATCAGCTCCCGTCCAGCCTGAGACGCCACGGTGCGCACCAAGGTGACGGCGAAGGCTTCGGCCACCGATTGCCGGCTCGAGGCGCGGGGCCGGCTGGCGCGGACCTCGCGGGCGTCCTCCCGTTCGCGGATCTTGGCCTCGGCGGCTTGGCGCTTGTCCTCTTCGGCCTCCTCGCGCGCCGCGTCCGCTTGGCGCAGGGCCTGCTGGGCGCGACCCTGCAGGATTTCATAGGCGGAATCGCGATCCTGGGTCTGGTCGTAGACCCCGGCGACCGGACTCTTGGCCTGCAGGGCGGCGCGCTCCTCCGGCGTGATCGGGCCTAGGCGCGAGGCCGGCGGGCGGATCAGGGTCTTCTGCACGACCTTGGGCGCGCCGCGCTCGTCAAGGGTCGAGACCAGGGCTTCCCCGACGCCCAAGGCCTGGATGGTCTCGGCGGTGTCGAAGTTCGGATTGACCCGGAACGACTGGGCGGCGGCCTTCAGGCCCTTCTGATCGGCGGGGGTATAGGCGCGCAGGGCGTGCTGCACCCGAGCGCCCAACTGGCCCAGCACCGCGTCGGGGATGTCCGCGGGGTTCTGGGTGACGAAATAAACCCCGACGCCCTTGGAACGGATCAGGCGCACGACCTGCTCGATCTTCTCGAGCAGAGGCTTGGGCGCGTCGTTGAACAGCAGGTGAGCTTCGTCGAAGAAGAAGACCAGCTTCGGCTTTTCCGGATCGCCCACCTCGGGCAGCACCTCGAACAGCTCCGACAGCAACCACAACAGGAACGTCGAATAGAGCTTGGGCGATTGGACCAGCCGGTCGGCGGCCAGCAGGTTCACGTAGCCGCGCCCCGCCGCGTCGGTGCGCATCAGGTCCGACAGGTCCAGGGCCGGCTCGCCGAAGAAGTGCTCGGCGCCCTGGGTCTGCAGGGTCAGCAGCTTGCGCTGGATCGCCCCGACCGTCGCGGCCGAGACGTTGCCGTACTGGGTGCCGATCTCGTCGGCGTGGTCGGCCACGTATTTCAAGGCGGCCTGCAGGTCCTTGAGGTCCAGCAACAACAGGCCGTCCTGATCTGCGACGTGGAAGACGATGTTCAGCACGCCTTCCTGCACATCGTTCAGCTCCAGCAGGCGCGACAGCAGCAGCGGGCCCATCTCGGAGATAGTGGTGCGGATCGGGTGGCCCTTCAGGCCGAACAGGTCCCAGAACATCACCGGCGGCGCGGCCGGCGACAGGGTCAGTTCCATGGCTTCGGCGCGCGCCATCATCTTCTCGTTCGGCGCCCCAGGCATGGCCACGCCCGAGAGGTCGCCCTTCACGTCGGCGGCGAACACCGGCACGCCGGCGTCGGAGAACGCCTGGGCCATGATCTGCAAGGTGACGGTCTTGCCCGTGCCGGTCGCGCCGGCGACCACGCCATGGCGGTTGGACCGATCCAGCCGTTGGGTCACAGGCCCTTCGCCGAGTCCGACCAGGATCTCGTTCTCGCCAATCGACAGCGGCATGGGGCACAAACTCCTTGGATGGTCGTTCGACCCTAACCGGGGCCTTGCGCCGCGCCAATCGGGACGGGCAATGTCGCTCCAGTTTCCGGAGATATTTTACAAATGCCCGCGCCCGCCCCGCCTTCCGTCACCACGCGCAACGCGGTGGTGTTCCTGGCCGTCATCGCCGGCGGGGTGACGCTGAAGTGGATGCAGGACATCCTCACGCCCCTGGCCCTGGCGCTGTTCCTGGCCGTGATGATCGACAGCTTCTCGCGCGTCCTGACGGCCCGGGCGCCGAAGTTCCCCAAGCCGCTGGCCCTGCCGACCGCGGTGGTGCTGTCCCTGCTGCTGTTCGGCGTCTCGATCTGGATCGTCGTCGACAACGGCAAGGAGTTCTTCGACCACTCCTCGGAATACGTGGCGAGCCTCAACGCCCTGATCGCCAAGTTCGCGCCGATCGTGGCCAGACTGGCGCCGGGGCTGGAGTTGACGGTCGCGCCCACCATCGGCGACCTCATCAAGCAGTGGAATCCGCAGCGCTACGTCGGGGACGTGGCGCAGTCCTTCAACAGCTTCGCCACCAGCGCGGTGCTGGTGCTGATCTATCTCGGCTTCATCCTGGCCTCGCGGAAGGGCTTCGCGCGCAAGATCGTCGCACTCTTTCCGCATCATCCCGAGCGCGACCAGAACATGAAGCTGTTCCAGCGCATCCGCGACGGGGTGGAGCAATATCTGTGGATCCAGACCGTGACCGGCCTGATGATCGCCGTCGCCGCCTGGGTGGTGATGATGCTGGTGCGGTTGGACAACGCCTTCTTCTGGGCGTTCCTGATCTTCCTGGCCGCCTATATCCCGATCCTGGGCGGGGCCATCGGCTGTTTCCTGCCGCCGCTGTTCGCCTTGATCCAGTTCCCCGACAGCCTCTGGCCGGCCATCATTCTGTTCGCCGCCCTGCAGTCGATCTTCTTCGTGGTCGGCAACGTGATCTATCCGCGAATGCAGGGCGACAGCCTGAACATGGACCCGACGGTGGTGCTGTTATCTCTGGCGTTATGGGGCGCGCTCTGGGGGGTGCCGGGCATGTTCCTGTCCACGCCCCTGACCGTGGCCACGATGCTGGTCCTGGCCCAGTTCGAGGGCTCGCGCTGGATCGCCATTCTGCTGTCCGAGGATGGCGACCCGCAGGGCGAGCGGATCTTGTCAGGCAATGGTCATGGACCCGCGCCCGACGACTCTCCGGCGCGAAAGAGATAGGGGCGCGAAAGAAATGAGCGCGCCTCTTAAACTCCGAGCCTCGGTCCCTATCTATTCCTTGTCCGGCTCCCCCCACCCGGACACCCCGCCGATCGCGGCCGGCAAGACCGCCGCCATCGAAGCGGAAAACGCCCGCTCCCCCCAGCGGGCCTGCGCCGCCGGCTTCCCCCCAGCCGGCGGCGCTTCCGTTTCTCACGGACAGGGCGAAAGCAGCACGAATTCTTTCCGATTCCGACGTAGCGGTTGAAGTGACGCCTAAAAGGGCTAGGTTGCGGCCAAAAATTCGCGAGGAAATCCCATGATCGGTGAAAAAAATGACCTCAAGTCCGCTGAGGCTCCGATCGGCCCGCTCGTAGCCGCCTTCGCCCAGGCCTTGAGTTCCTCCGTCGAGGCGCTTTCGCCCGCCGCCCGCGGCTTCGTCGCCCAGGCGCAAGACGATTGGTCGGCCGAGGAACTGCCTGGTCTGGACATCGCCGACGTGGCCCGGGCCCTGGCCGATTTCTGGCGGTTCGGCGAGAGCGCCAAGGATCTGTCCGAGCCGGCCATTCGCATCCGCCGCGCCGAAGGCGGCGAAACCCCCTCCGACCTGCTCGAGATCGTCCAGCCCGATCGTCCGTTCTTGGTCGACAGCATCATGGGCGAGGTGACCGAAGCCGGCTTCTCGGTCCGGGCCATGTTCCACCCCGTCGCCGACTGCGGCGGCGTCCGCCGGTCCATGATCCAGGTCTGGCTGGCCCCCGTCGGCGAGGACCGCGAGGCGGCCCTGGTCCAGGGCGTCCGCGAGGCGCTCTCCGACGTCGGCCTGGCGGTCCAGGACTTCGACGCCATGCGCGCCTTGATGCGCCGCACGATCGACGAGCTGAAGAGCGCCGATACGCCGGTGTCGGCCGAGGAGAAAGCCGAGGATCTGGCGTTCCTCGACTGGCTGGAAGGCGACCATTTCGTGTTCCTGGGCGCACGCGTCTACGAATATCCCCGCACCGCCGACGGCGGCTACGCGGCAGAGGAGCCGCTGTACCAGCCCGAGGGCAGCCTCGGCGTGCTGCGCGACCAGGCCCGCACCGTGCTGCGTCGGGGCAGCGAGCCCGCCATCCTGTCGGCCCAGATCCGCACCCATATCGACATCGGCGACCCGATCGTGGTGGCCAAGTCGAACCTGCGCTCGCGCGTCCACCGCCGCGGCTACATGGATTATGTCGGCGTCCGCCGCTACGGCGCCGATGGCAAGGCCGCGGGCGAGGTCCGCTTCGTGGGCCTGTTCACCGCCGAGGCCTACGAGACGCCCGCCCACACCGTGCCGCTGGTCCGCCGCAAGGTGGCTCACGTCCTGGATCGCGCCGGCAAGGATCCCGAAAGCCACAACGGCAAGCGCCTGCGCAACATCCTCGAGACCTGGCCGCGCGACGAGCTGTTCCAAGCCGACGAGGCCCAGCTGCTGTCGACGGCCATGGGCGTGCTGCACCTCTACGACCGGCCGCGCGTGAAGCTGTTTCCTCGCCGCGATCCGTTCGACCGCTTCATCTCGGTGCTGCTGTTCGTGCCGCGCGACCGCTACGATTCCGGCGTCCGCGCCCGGGCCGGGGCGATCCTGGCCGAGGCGTTCCGGGGCCGGGTCTCGGCTTACTATCCCAGCTTCTCCGACGCGCCGCTGGCGCGCGTGCACTACATCCTGGGCGTGACGCCGGGCGATCACGCCGAGCCGGACCTGGCCGCCGTCGAGGCCGCCATCGCCGAGACCGCCCGCACTTGGGACGACCGCTTCGAGGCCGCGATTCGCGAAGGCTCGACGGGACGCGTCGCCCACCTGCTGGCCCGTTACGCCGGCGCGTTCCCGCCCGGCTATCGCGACCAGTACGACGCCGCCGAGGCCCTGGCCGACATCCAGGTCATCGACGACCTGACCGAAGGCGAGGCCGTTCGCGTCCGCGCCTTCCGCCGCCCGGACGACAGCGCGGTGACCTTCCGCTTCAAGCTGTATCGCCCCGGCGCGGCGGCTCCGTTGGCCGACGTACTGCCGATCCTGGAGCACATGGGCCTGAAGGCCCTGATCGAGGATGGCTTCAAGGTTTCCCCCGACGGACAGCCGATCTGGATCCACGAGTTCGTCCTGCGCGACGAAGCTGGCGAGCACTTGGTGTTCGACGACGTGAAGCAGGCCTTCGAGGCTGCCTTCGTCGCCATCTGGACGGGCCGCGCCGAGAGCGACGGCTTCAACCGCCTGGTGCTGGAGCTGGGCATCGGCTGGCGAGAGGCGGCCCTAATCCGCGCCCTGGCCCGCTATCGCCAGCAGTCGGGCCTGGATCCCAGCCAGGGCGTGCAGGAGCAGGCCCTGTCGGATCATCCTGGCGTCGCCCGCCTGATCCTGGATCTCTTCCAGACCAAGTTCGACCCGGCAGTGAAGGCCGACCTCAAGGCTCGCGAGGACCAGGCCAAGGCCGTCGAAGCCAAGATCGTCGAAGCCCTGCAGGCCGTGGAAAGCCTGGACTCCGACCGCGTCCTGCGTCGCCTAGCGGCCCTGGTCGGCGCGATCCAGCGCACCAACTTCTATCAGCCGGCCGCCGACGGCGGCCCCAAGCCGTACATCAGCTTCAAGATCGCCTCGCGTGAACTCGAAGACCTGCCGGCTCCCAAGCCGTACCGCGAGATCTACGTCTCGGCTCCGCATGTCGAGGGCGTGCATTTGCGCTTCGGCCCGGTCGCCCGGGGCGGCCTGCGCTGGTCGGACCGCCGCGACGACTTCCGTACGGAAGTGCTTGGCCTGGTGAAGGCCCAGCAGGTCAAGAACGCCGTGATCGTGCCGGTCGGTTCGAAGGGCGGCTTCTATCCGAAGCAGCTGCCGCGCGGCGGCGACCGCGACGCGATCCAGACCGAAGCGATCCGCGCCTACAAGACCTTCCTGTCGGGTCTGTTGGACCTGACCGACAACATCGATCCCGACAACAACGTCGTGCCGCCGGCCTCGGTCGTCGTCCATGACGGCGAGGATCCGTATCTGGTCGTCGCCGCCGACAAGGGCACGGCGACCTTCTCCGACATCGCCAATGGCGTGGCCGAGGACTACGGCTTCTGGCTGGGCGACGCCTTCGCCTCGGGCGGCTCGGTCGGCTACGATCACAAGGTCATGGGCATCACCGCCCGCGGCGCCTGGGAGGCGGTCAAGCGCCACTTCCGCGAACTGGGCAAGGACATCCAGACCGAGCCGTTCACCGTGGTCGGCGTCGGCGACATGTCGGGCGACGTGTTCGGCAACGGCATGCTGCTGTCCAAGCAGACCAAGCTGCTGGCCGCCTTCGACCACCGCCACATCTTCCTCGATCCGAACCCGGACGTGGCGGTGTCGTGGGAAGAGCGCGACCGGATGTTCAAGCTGCCGCGCTCGTCCTGGGACGACTACGACAAGGCGAAGATCTCGCAGGGGGGCGGCGTCTTCGCCCGCAGCCTGAAGAACATCCCACTGTCGAAGGAAGTCCGCGATCTGTTCGAGATCAAGGCCGAGGCGGTCTCGCCCGCCGAGCTGATGACCGCGATCCTGAAATCCAAGGCCGAGCTGCTCTATCTCGGCGGCATCGGCACCTATGTGAAAGCCAGGGGCGAGACCAACGCCGACGCCGGCGACAAGGCCAACGACGCCATCCGCATCAATGGCTCGGACCTGCGGGTCAAGGTGGTGGGCGAGGGCGCCAATCTGGGCCTGACCCAGGCCGGTCGCATCGAGTTCGCGCAGGCGGGCGGCCACATCAATACCGACGCCATCGACAATTCGGCCGGCGTCGACAGCTCCGACCACGAGGTCAATATCAAGATCCTGACCGGCATTCTGGAGCGGTCGGGCGAACTCACCCGTCCGGACCGGAACACGCTGCTGGCCTCGATGACCAACGATGTCGGCCACCACGTGCTGGAGCACAATTACGACCAGACCCTGGCCCTGACCCTGCTGGAGAGCGACGCCGCTTCCGAGGTCGACGCCCAGATCCGCTACATGGTCGATCTCGAGCAGCGCGGCCGCCTGGACCGTCGCGTCGAGGGCCTGCCGACCAATACGACGCTGCTTGAGCGCAAAGCGGCCGGCAAAGGCCTGAGCCGTCCCGAACTGGCGGTGCTGCTGGCCTATGGCAAGCTCGATTTGTTCGACGAGATCGTCGCCAGCCAGGCGCCGGACGATCCCTGGTTCGAGGCCACCTTGCGCGGCTACTTCCCCAAGGCGCTCGACCGCTATGCCGACGCCATGCAGAAGCACCGGCTGAAGCGCGAGATCATCGCCACGGTGGTCGGCAATCAGATGGTCAACATGTGCGGCCCGACCTTTGTCAGCCGCCTGAAGGCCGCCGCCGGGGCCGATGTCGGCGCGGCGGTGGTCGGCTTCACGGCCGCTCGCGAGATCCTCGGCGTCGATGGGCTGTGGGACCAGGTCGCCTCGCTGGACAACAAGGCCTCGGCCAACGGCCAGACCGCGCTCTACAAGGCGCTGGCCTACGCCCTGCGCAGCCTCAGCTTCTGGCTGGCCCGCCGCGCCGTGCGCGACCGGTCGACGGTCAAGGCGCTGGTCGACGCCTACGGTCCGTCCGTGGCCGCGCTGCGAGCCCTGGCCCCGGCCATCCTGTCGCCGTTCGAGCAGAAGGCGGTCGCCAAGCGCACGAAGGCCTATGTCGCCGATGGCGCGCCGGAAAGCCTGGCCCAGGCCGTGGCGGCTCTGCAGCCTCTGACCACGGCCGCCGACCTTGTCGATCTGGCCAACGCCTCCAGCTGGAGCGTCGAGAACGTCGCCCGCCTTTATCATCAGGTCGGCGCCGCCTTCGGCTTCGACCGTCTGCGCGGCGCGGCCGGCTCGTTCGTCGGCGGCGACAGTTTCGAGCGGCTGGCGGTGCGCCGCCTGATCGAGGACATGCTGACCGAGCAGACCACGATCACTCAAGCGGTCCTCAAGTTCGCCGCCAACGCCCAGGCGGGCGAGGACGAGGGCGCGGCCAAATCCGCCATCGCTTCGTGGGCCGCGCTGCGCGGTGATCGTCCTCGGGCGGTCAAACGGACGATCGAGGACATCGAACAGGCCGGCGGCGGCTGGACCTTCGCCAAGCTGACCATCGCCAACGCGGCGCTGCGAGAGCTGTCCACCGCCGCTTGATGTTTGGCTGGCTCCTTCGCCGCCTCTCCCTTACGAGGGGGAGGCGGTAGGGAGCGTAGAGATGGACCAGGGCGATCGTCGACGCGTGGCTTGGGCCGCCTATGAATGGGCGCAACAGCCCTATTGGGCGCTGATCGCGACCTTCATCTTCACGCCCTATTTCGCCGCCGGCTTTGTCGGCGACGCCGCCCGGGGGCAGAGCTTGCTCGGCTATGCCGGCGCGATCTCGGGCCTGGCCATCGCCATCCTGTCGCCGATGGTGGGCGCCAGCGTCGACGCGCGTCGCAATCCCAGGGCCTGGTTGATCGGTCTGGGCTTCCCGTTCGTGATCGCCAGCGCCGCCCTGTGGTGGGCCGCGCCGGGCGAGGTCTCGCGCATCCCGCTGATCCTGGCCTGCCTGGTCGTCGCCGGCGTCGCGGCCGAGCTGAGCGTGACGGTGATGAACGCCCTGCTGCCGGTGGTCGCCAAGCCGGGGCAGGTGGGACGCCTGTCGGGGACGGCCTGGGCTCTGGCCTATGTTGGGGCGCTGATCTCTCTGTTCATCGTTCTCTTCTGCTTTTCGCTGCCCAAGGTCCCGATGCTGGGCCTGTCGAAGGCGCTGCACGAGCCCGACCGGATCGTCGGTCCCATGGTGGCGATCTGGTTCATGCTGTTCGCCTGGCCGCTGATGCTGACGGCGCCCCAGCCCCCGGCGGCGGGCGGGACCAAGCCGCTGGCCGAGCTGTGGGAGACAATCCGTAGTCTGCCCAGCCGTCCGCACATGCTGAAGTTCCTGATCGGCCGGATGCTGTTGGGCGACGGCATTTCCAGCTTCATCGCGTTCGGTGGCGTGCTGGCCGCGGGCCTGTTCGGCTGGACGACGACGCAGCTTGGCCTCTACGCCATTTTGTTGTCGGTGGCTGCCGGGATCGGGACCTTCATCGGTGGTCGGATCGACCAGAAGATCGGCTCGAAGTCGACCGTGCTGATCGCCACCGGCGTGATCCTGTTCGGCGCGGCGGGCGTGGGCCTGGTCGGCAAGGATACGATCTTCTTCCTGATCCCGGTCGCGCCCGCCCAGGCCGGCGGGGCGCTGTTTTCCAGCACGCCCGAGCGAATGTTCCTGTTCTTCAGCCTGTTCGTCGGCCTGACCTTCGGGCCCGCCCAGTCGTCCCTGCGCGCCTGGATGGCCGAGCTGGCCCCGGCGGGCGAGACCGGGCGGTGGTTCGGGCTCTACGCCCTGTCGGGCAAGGCCACGGCCTTCATGGCCCCGCTGGTGATCGCGGTCGGCACCCGGCTGGCCGGCGACCAGCGGATCGCGGTCGTGGTCTCCGCGGCGTTCATGGCGCTGGGCGCCCTGGTGCTCGTGAGCGCCCCGCGTCGCGCCCCGGTTGTCGGCTGAGGCGGAACAGGGCAGGCTCTTCCTTCGAGGGGAAGCTCCATGACCAAGGACCGGATCGTTCTGCTGGACTCGCTGCGGGGGCTCGGCGTGCTGGGCATCCTGCTGTGCAACGCGCCGGACTTCGCCGTGCCGCCGCCGATCTCGGAGTCGGCCGCGAACTGGCCGCACGGGACGGGGCCGGCCACCCTGGGCGTCTGGGTCGTCACCCAGTGGCTGTTCCAGCGCAAGTTCGTGACCCTGTTCGCCATGCTGTTCGGCGTCTCGATCTTCCTGGTCGGCGGCGAGCGATCGGACCTGGAGCGCGGCGCGATCCTGCGCAAGCGCCTGTCCTGGATGGTGGTCTTCGGCCTGCTGCATGGCTTCGCGGTCTGGTTCGGCGATGTGCTGCTGAGCTACGCCCTGGCCGGCTTCGCGGTGCTGCTGGCCCGCTCCTGGACGCCGCGACGGCTGATCCGCACCGGGGCGACGATCTGGATGATCTTCACCGTGGTGATGCTGGTCGGCATGAGCATCGCCGCCTTCATGCCGCACGAGCCCGCCCAGGCCGTGCTGGAGGCGGCCAAGGAAGTCGCCAAGGGCAAGGCCGCCGAGGCCCAGTACGGCGGGACCTTCGTTCAGTCGCTGGTCCAGAACGTCAAGGATCGCCTGGGCTTCCTGACGGCCGAGCCGATCATCTTCGTGATGACCTCCAGCCTGATGCTGATCGGCCTGGGCTGCTTCAAGGCCGGGGTCCTGACCGGCGAGGCCTCGGATCGCCTGTACCGCCGCCTGCTCGTCGTCGGTCTTTCCGCCTCGGTCCTGATCGGCGGCCTGTTCGTCGCCCAGGTCGCGCTCGGCCTGCCCCGCGCGCTGGGCCTGGTTAGCCTGGGCCTGCAGTGGATGCTGGCCCCGCTGACGACGCTGGCCTATGTCGCCCTGATGGTCTTCGCGGCGCGGTCCAAGGCCTGGAGCGCGATTCCGAAGGTCCTGGCGCCGGTCGGCCAGATGGCCTTCACCAACTATCTGAGCCAGTCGCTGATCATGACCGTGATCTTCTACGGCGGCCGGGGCCTGGAGCTGCATGGCAAGGTCGACCGGCCGGGCCTGGCGGCGATCGTCGTGGCGATCTGGGTCGCGCAGATCCTGTGGTCGCGCTGGTGGATGGACCGGTTCGAGATGGGCCCGCTGGAGTGGGTCTGGCGCCGGCTCTATCGCGGCCCGACGCCGATCCGCCGGCCCAAGCTCGAGCCCGTCATCGCCTAGAGGCAGCTGCGCAGCGCGCCGGTGAAATAGGTTCGCACCTCCTGGAACAGGTCGGGCCGATAGCGCGCCCGAGGGTCATTGGCCTTGTCGTCGTCGAAGGCATGGGTGGCGTCGGCGTAGAACACACGGTCGACCGGCAGGCCATCACGGACCAGCCGGTCCAGCGCCTTGGCCGGCGCCTTCCAGCCGACCACCTGGTCCTTGCCGCCCAGCACCGACCAGACGCGCGGTCCCCACTGGCCCCAGCCGCGGGCCGAGGTCAGCGAGGGATAGCCGGCATAGGGATAGACCAGCAGCGCGCCCTTGACCCGCTCGCGCAGCTTGACCGGGTCGGCGTCGATCAGGCCGGTGGCCCGCGCGGCGTTCACCCCGACCGCGTAGCCGTCCATGATCGTCCAGCCGCCATGGCTCCAGCCGGCCAGGAAGACCCGCTTCGGATCCGCCCAGGCCTGGCCTTCCAGCCAATGGGTCATGGCGAAGACGTCGGCCGAGCGCTTCAGGCCGCCTAGCGTCATGCCCGTGCAGACCAGGAGCTTGCCGTCCAGGGTCGACAGGCCGCGCGGCTTCAGCGAATCGACGACCACGGCCGCCCAGCCGGCCTGGACGGCGGCGCGGGCGTAGTCCTCGAGGAACGGCGTCTTGCCGCCGCAACCGTGCAGGATCAGCGCCACCGGGAAGGGCCCCAGGCCCGCCGGCTTGAAGACCCGGGAGTGTCGGGCGACCTGCTGGCCCCAGGCGGCGCTGTCCATGTGTCCTCCCGAACGTGTGCTAGTGGCGGAATACTCGCACGCCGGTGAAGGCCATTGTGAGGCCAAGCTTGTCGGCCGCCGCGATCACTTCCGGGTCGCGCATCGAGCCGCCCGGCTGGATGATCGCCGTCGCCCCCGCCTCGGCCGCCTGGATCAGGCCGTCGGCGAACGGGAAGAAGGCTTCCGAGGCGCAGGCGCATCCACGGAGGTCCAAACCAAAATCAGCTGCCCGAAGGGCAGCGATCCGGGCCGAATCCTTGCGGTTCATCTGGCCGGCCCCGACGCCCAGGGTCTGGCCGGCGCGGGCGTAGACGATGGCGTTGGACTTGACGTGCTTGCCGACCGTGAAGGCGAACAGCATGTCGCGGATCTCGTCTTCCGTCGGCTGGCGCTGGGTGACGATCTTCAGGTCCGAGGCCTTGATCCGGGCGTCGTCGCGCGACTGAACCAGGAAACCGCCGGCCACGCTCTTGAACGTGTCGCCGGTCGACAGCGGGTCGGGCAGGCCGCCGGTGACCAGCAGGCGCAGGTTCTTCTTGGCCGCGAACACCGCGACGGCGTCGTCGTCGGCCTCGGGGGCGATGACCACCTCGGTGAAGATCTCGACCATGGCTTCGGCTGCTTCGCGGGTCAGGCGCGAGTTCACGGCCACGATGCCGCCGAAGGCCGAGGTCGGGTCGCAGGCCAGGGCCCGCTCATAGGCCTCGCGCTGGCTGCCGCCGACCGCCACGCCGCACGGATTGGCGTGCTTGATGATCGCCACGGCCGGACCGGCCGCCGGGTCGAACTCGGCGATCAGCTCGAAGGCCGCGTCGGTGTCGTTGATGTTGTTGTAGCTGAGCTCCTTGCCCTGCAGCTGGGTGGCCGTGGCCACGCCGACACGCGGGCTGGGGAAGGCGTAGAAGGCCGCCTTCTGGTGCGGGTTCTCGCCGTAGCGCATGGTCTGGCGCAGCTCGCCGGCGATGGCCTTGCGGGCCGGGAAGTCCTGGCCGAGAGCCTGGGCGAACCAGGCCGAGATCGCCGCGTCATAGGCCGCCGTGCGGGCATAGGCGCGGGCCGCGAGCTGCTGGCGCAGGGCCAGGGTGGTCCCGCCAGCCTTCAGGGCTTCCAGCACTTCGGCCAGGTCGGCCGGGTCGGTGCAGACGGCGACATAGCCGTGGTTCTTGGCCGCCGAGCGSATCATGGCCGGGCCGCCGATGTCGATGTTCTCGACGCACTCGGCGTAGGACCCGCCCTTCGCCACCGTCGCCTCGAACGGATAGAGGTTCACGTACAGGATATCGATGCCGCCGATGCCGTGGTCGGCCATCGCCTGCGCATGTTCGGGCGCGTCGCGGACGCCCAGCAGGCCGCCGTGCACCACCGGGTGCAGGGTCTTGACCCGGCCGTCCATCATCTCGGGAAAGCCCGTCAGGTCCGAGACGTCCTTGACCGGGATCCCGGCCGCGGCGATCGCGGCCTTGGTGCCGCCGGTCGAGACCAGCTCGACGCCGGCGGCGTGCAGCACCCGGGCGGCCTCGACGAGGCCGGTCTTGTCGGAGACCGACAGCAGGGCGCGCTTGGGGGCGACGAGATCGGGGGCGGACGGATAGTCGGGGGCGGCGGGCACGGCGGACTCC